>JAGVUW010000045.1 GCA_019136035.1 Verrucomicrobiota bacterium
CGACCTCATCTCCGAGGGCAATATCGGCCTCATGCACGCCGTCGAGAAGTTCGACCCCTCCAAGGGCGCCAAGCTCAGCAGCTACAGCGCCTGGTGGATCAAGCAGTCGATGCGGCGCGCCATCGCGAACCAGTCCCGTACCATCCGCGTGCCGGTCCAGTCGGCCGCGAAACTCGCGGCCATCCGCGCCGCGCGGACCAGCCTGAGCGAGTCGCTGCAGCGCGAACCGACCGTCCAGGAACTCGCCTCCCGCACCGGCCTCAGCGCCCGTACCGTGCACAGCCTCGCCAGTGTCAACCCCTACACCGTCTCGCTCGACGCGCCCCTGCAGACCGGCGAGGACGGCGTCCTGCGTGACCTCGTCGCCGATTCCAGCGCCTCACAGCCGGATGAGGATATCGACGCGGCGCAGAACCGCGCCACCATGCTCGATATGCTGCAGTACCTCGACCACCGCGAACAGGCCGTCCTGCAGCGCCGCTTCGGCCTCAACGGCTTCGAACGACAGACCCTCGAGCAGGTCAGCGCCGTCATCGGCCGCACCCGCGAACGCGTCCGCCAGATCCAGAATGGCGCCCTCGCCAAGCTGCGGCTCTGGCTCGAGAGCGGCCCGCCGGACCCGAATGCCTGCGCCGACGACGCCAGCGCCTACACCCCGTCCCAAGAGCCCGTCGCCAGCGAGGCCTGACCCCGGCCCGCCAAGCGTCGGCTCGGCCGCAGCCGCTCCCCTGGGACCGCCAAGCGTCGGCTCGGCCTCCCCTCCGGGCGCCGCCGGCGCCCGCGGTCGCGCTCGGCTCGCGCGACCTACTCGCCCGGTGTCCCCGGTGTCCCCGGTGTCCCCGGTGTCCCCGGTGCCCCTGCCGGAGCGTCTACAGCGGCAGCAGGTCCTGCAGGACGCCGTCACGGAGCAGCTTCACGCAGGCCGCCCGCGTCCCCGCCGGCAGCCCCGCGAGATCGAGGCCATTCTCGCCGGCCAGCGCCGGCTGACGCCGCAACACAGCACCATCCGCCGCCGCCAGGATCAGCTCGGCACCCGCCGCCGCCTCGGCCGCGAGGCTCACCCGCACGCGATCGCCGTCACGCCGCAACGACTGCAGACGCACCGGCAGCACCGCCAGACAGGCGACCTCGTCCGGACCCAGCCACAGCTCTGCAGACGATCCCGCCGATGTTGTCGACGCCAGCGGCACCGCCTCGAGCCCCAGGAGCTCGACGACATGCTCGCCGGCACCCACCGCCAGCGGCGCCAGGGGACCGTGCTGCGTCCGGCCCGTGGCGTTGTACAGATGCACAAAGGTCTTGCCGCCCCCGCGGAAACGGTTGGCGTACAGCCGCGGCACCAGCGTCGGCACCAGCGCCTCGCAGTCGCGGCTGGAGAAGACATCCTCATTCTCGTCGTAGATCACGTAGAACGGCTTCGGCAGAATCCGCCCGAACGAGGCGACGCCATTCCAGAATTTCTTGCGGTCCTGGCGGTCGGCGTTGCGGTGGTCGAGCTCGTAGGCCTTGCACTCGGGGAAGTAGAAGCGCTGCAGATTCACCTCCAGCGGCCGCAGCGGCGTCGCCAGCACCGTGACGTCGTAGGTGATGCAGCCGTCGAGGCTCCGCATCAGGTAGTCGTAGCACGGGTGCTCCGTGGTCAGGACACTCCGCGGGTCGACCTCGTCCATCGCGGCGCGAATCCCCGCCGTCGTCTCGGCGACCGCCTTGTTCCACTGCGAGACGCCCAGCTCGCCGTAGGTGTGGCGGTGCGCCGGGTTGAAACAGGCCCAGCCCATGTGGCCGTACTCATCGAGGCGAATGCCGTCGGCGCCGGTCTCGATCATCACCCGCTTCATCGTCTCGATCGCCCAGGCGCGCACCTCGGGCAGGTCGTGACACGGATTCGTCACCTCGTACGCCATCGGGTACTTCCCGTCAGGGCCCATCACACACCAGGCCTCGCCAAAACGCCGGCCGGTCTCGCACGAGAAGGCGTCCAGACGGAAGGGATCCGTGTACAGCGTCACCAGCGGCCCCATCGATTTCCACGTCGCCACCGCCTTCCGGAAGGCCTCCAGGCCGCCCCAGCCCTGGTTGTA
>JAGVUW010000611.1 GCA_019136035.1 Verrucomicrobiota bacterium
CGACGGCGATCCCGCCCAGCGCCGCTGGGTCCTGCATGGCGCCGAACGACGCGACGTCGACGGCCGACGGCAGCTCGCGCGCTCCAGCTTCCAGGTCGGCACCTTCGACGGCCGCACCTTCACCCCCGAGACGCCCATCACCCAGGGCCACCTCGGACCCCACTTCTACGCCGCTCAGACCTTTGCCAACGCCCCTGACGGCCGCGTCATCATGCTCGGCTGGCTCTCCGGCGCGCGCTATCCCGGGATGCCTTTCTCGCAGGGGCTGACCGTGCCTCTGGAGGTCACCCTGCGACGCACCCCGTCGGGTCTTCGTCTGGCCTTCAACCCGGTAGCGGAGCTGGCGGCGCTGCGGCGCGCCGTGCGTCGTCTCGAGGCGCCCTCGCTGAGTCAGGCGAACGCGGCGCTGGCCGCGAGCCGCGAGGAGCTCCTCGACCTCACGCTGGAGCTCTCGCTGCAGCGTGAGAGCGTCCTCCACCTCGACCTGCGCGGCCTGGCCGTGGTCTGCGACGTCGCCGCCGGCACACTCACCGCCGCCGGCGTGACCGCGCCGCTGCCCCTGCGGGACCGCCGTCTGACCCTGCGCGTCCTGCTCGACCGCGCTGTCACCGAGCTGTTTGCGGGCGGCGGCCTGGTCGCCCTCAGCCATGGCGCCGGCCCGTCACCGGCCGCGGCGCCGCTGCGGCTCGACCTGCGCGGTCCGGGCCGAGTCGAGTCGATCGAGATCGCCGCGATGGCCTCAATGTGGCCCAGCGGCACCACGCCATGACGGAGCCGCCGACCGCGATGACGAACACACCCCTGCGCCTCACGATCATGCCGCGCTTCTGCGATACCGACCTCCTCGGCCATGTCAACAACACGACCCTGCCGGAGTGGTTCGAGCAGGCCAGGCTGCCCTTCTTCGAGCTGTTCTGCGACGACCTCGCCGCGGCAACGCGCAGTAACTTCCCCCTGGTCCTGGTGCATCTCGACCTCGACTTCCGCCACGAGATCCAGCTCGGCGCCGAGGTCGAGGTCCGCACCGCCGTGGCCCGCCTGGGCACCTCGTCGTTCACGGTCCGGCAGGAGGCCTGGCAGAGCGGCGTCCTCTGCGTCGATGGCCAGGTCGTCCTGGTGCACTTCGACCACGTCGGACGCCAGGCCCTGCCGCTGACCCCGACGCAGCGCGCCCGCCTCGAGGCCTGGATGACACCACCCGACCCGGCCGCGACACGGCCGGCAACCCGCCGATAGGGTGCTATAGTGTGGCGCGCGGCCTTGCCGGTGGTGCCGGCTGGCATCGGCACGGCCCCGCGAGGACCGGACTGCCGGACCGGCCGGCGGCCGGATGGGCCCCTTCCAGCCGCAACGCACGGGTGAGTGGTCCTATGGATGCTGTGCGCATCGCGCTGCTGCAGGGTCGGGCCGAGCCGAGTGCCGCGGCGGCCCTGTACTGGACCGAGCGACGCCTGGCCGAGGCCGCGGCGGCGGGCGCCCGCATCGTCTGCACGCAGGAACTCTTCGCCACGCCGTACTTCTGCCGCGTCCAGGACGCGCGCTTCTTCGACCTCGCCGAGCCCATCCCCGGGCCTACCACCGAACGACTCTCACGGCAGGCCCGCGAGCTGGGCGTCGTGGTCGTCGCCTCGCTCTTCGAACGGCGCGCCCCGGGGATCTTCCACAACACCGCCGTCGTCATCGACGCCGATGGCACCCTCCTCGGACGCTATCGCAAGATGCACATCCCCCAGGACCCCGGCTTCGAGGAGAAGTACTACTTCACCCCGGGCGACCTCGGCTACCGCGCCTTCACCACGCGCTACGGCCGCATCGGCGTCATCATCTGCTGGGACCAGTGGTTCCCGGAGGCGGCGCGGCTGACGGCGCTGCATGGCGCCGAGATCCTCTTCTGCCCGACCGCCATCGGCTGGCTGCCCAGCGAGAAGGACCGCATCGGAGCGGCCCAGCGCCAGGCCTGGCTGACGGTCCAGCGCGGCCATGCCGTCGCCAATGGCTGCTACCTCGCCGCCGTCAACCGCGTCGGCACCGAGGCCCAGATCGAGTTCTGGGGGACGTCCTTCGTGGCCGATGTCTACG
>JAGVUW010000009.1 GCA_019136035.1 Verrucomicrobiota bacterium
GCGGCGGCCGGCGCGGCGTAAACGACAAGCCCTCGTGAACATCCTGATCGTCAAACCCAGCAGCCTCGGCGATCTGGTGCATACGCTGCCGGCCGTGCATCTGCTCCGCCAGTCCTTCCCCGAGGCAACCCTTTCCTGGGTCGTCAATGACTCCCTGGCCGGCTTCGTCGCCCTCTACCCCGGCCTCGACGAGGTCATGGCCTTCCGCCGCCAGCGCTGGGGCCACGTCCGTCACTGGCATGAACTCATCGGCTTCTTCGGCGAGCTGCGCCAGCAGCACTTCGATGTGGCCATTGATTTCCAGGGCCTCTTCCGCAGCGGCCTCATCACCTTCGCCAGCGGCGCCCCCCGGCGCATCGGCTTCCAGAACGCCCGCGAGGGCGCCGGGTTCTTCTACACCGAACGGGTGGCCGTGCCGGCCAACCTCAACCACGCCCTCGACCGCAATGTCTTCCTCGTGCAGTCGGCCCTCGGCCTGGCCGCCAGCGCCACCATGCCCGAGCTGGTGCGCCCCCACGACAGCACCCGCGAAGCCCGCCGGCTGCGCCGGCAACACCAGCTCGACAGCGGCGGACCCGTCCTGGCCGTCGCCCCCGGCGGACGATGGCCCAGCAAACGCTGGCCGCCGAGGTTCTTCGCGGCCACCCTCGACCACCTCCACGGCCTCATCCCCGGCCTGCGCTGCTGGCTCCTCGGCAGCCGCGATGAGGCCCCGACCGCCGAGGCCGTGCAGAAGGCCTGCGAGCACTGCCAGCCAGTCTCCCTGGCCGGCCAGACCGACCTGCCGACCCTCCTGGAACTGCTGCGGCACTCCGACGCCCTGCTGACCAACGACAGCGGCCCGATGCACCTCGCCGCCGCCCTCGGCGTGCCGACGGTGGCCTGCTTCGGTGCCACCGACTCGGACCTCACCGGGCCCTATGGCGAGATCCACACCGTCTTCCGTACGACCTGCGACCTGGCCCCGTGCTTCTCGCGCGAATGCCTCCAGAAGGCCCGCCTCTGCTCCGACGGCACCCCGGCACCGCGCGTTGCCGAGGCCCTCGCCGCCAAGATCCGCTGGTCCCACGAACGCCGGCCGCCACCCACGACGGTGCGCGTAGACGAGGAGTGACCCGACCATGAGCCGCCACGCCACCCGCCTGGCCTGCCGAGCCCTCCTGCTCGCCCTTGCCGTCACCACCGCCGGCAGCCTGCAGGCCCAGCTCAACATCGCCCTCCGCACCAACCGCAAGCACTACCTGCGCTACGAGCCCGTCGAGGTCAGCGTCGTCCTGCGCAACTACAGCGGCAACACCCTCATCTTCGGCTCGCCCGACGGCGCCGACGCCGGCAACCTCCGCTTCACCGTCGAACGCACCTCCGGTCCCGAGCTCCGCCCCCTCGACCCGCGCTTCAACCCCGTCGCAGACCTCATCCTCGGCGCCGGCGAGAGCCGCGAACTGCGCATGAACCTCAACGAGTTCTTCGACCTCCGCCCGGAGGGGTCCTACAGCATCACCGCCACCATCGGCCACCGCCGCCTGCCGAACGACTACCGCTCCCAGCCGGTCAGCATCGACGTCCGCGAGGGCGTCCCGGTCATCACCCGCGACCTCGGCCTGCCCCAGACCGTACCCGGCGCGCTCATCAAGGCCGTCACCGCCTCACTCCTGCTCTTCCACGACGGCGAGGAGTGGCTCTACTGCCTGCGCGCCGAGGATGCCGAGGCCGTCCTGGGGACGGTCCGCCTCGGCCGCCAGATCTCCGGGTCACAGCCGCAGATGGACGCCGATGCCGCCAGCGATGTGCACGTCCTGGTGCAGCTCCAGTCGCGTGTCGTCCTGCATGCCGTCTATGGCCTCTCCGAGCAGGGCCTGCGCCTGCGCCAGCGGCGCTGGTACCGCCCCAACGCCTTCGGGCCGCGCCTGACCCGCGACGCCGGCTTCCTGCAGGTGGTCGGCGGCGTGCCGATCCCCGAAAATGCCCTCCAGCCCGGCCTGCGGAACGCCGTCGACCCGGCCACCGCCCTGCCGGGCGGCCCCGCCGCCGCGCCGGCACCGGCGCCCGGAGCGCAGCGCGCCCCGGACGCGCCGGC
>JAGVUW010000713.1 GCA_019136035.1 Verrucomicrobiota bacterium
TGCCGTCGGTGTCGTCGTCGAGCGGGTTGGTGTTGCAGAGGAACTCGGACCAGTTGTCGAGGCCGTCGCCGTCGGGATCCTGATCATAGGCCCACTTGGCCAGGCCGTAGAAGCGCTCGGTCCAGAAGTAGCGGATCGGGGTGCCGTCAGCGCGGTAGTTATGCACCTGGTCGGCCGACTCCTGGTAGGGCGGGCGGCCCTGCATCTGGAACCACTCGATGTTGCCCTGCTCATTGGCCATGCGCACGCCATTGACGAAGACCTCGCCCCAGAACTCCAGGAGCCAGGTCGGGGTGTCGGCATCGAAGTGCTCGAAGTAGACGGTGATGCGGTTGCGCCCGGCATAGAGGCGGGTGCGGATGTCGTTGACGAGGTCCAGGGTGTCGGTGGCGCCCGTGGCGGCCTCGCCGTAGTAGTCAGGCGGCAGGGAGACCGCGGTATCGGGACCGCCGACGCGTTCGCCGTTGACCCAGACCCAGAAGCGGTTGTAGGCACCGGTGCCGCCGACCGGCCCGCCGTAGTGGAAGCGGAAGATGGCGCTTTCGACGGTCTCGGTATCGAGGAAGAAGTCGGTCACGAAGGTGCGCGCGTCGGGGTTCCCGCCGACGAAGGTCCTGGCGGGGATCTCCTGGTCCGTCTCGCGGTCGATGTAGGACTGGCCGCTGTAGTACTCGGGTTCGGGGTCGAAGCCGGTATAGGGGAAGTCGAGGTCATACCAGCCGCCGGCGGCGGCGCCGAAGTGGAGCTGCTGCCAGCCATCGGGGATGGGGTCGAACTCGGTGTTGCCGGTGCCGATCATGGCGACGGCGTTATTGCTGTCGAAGTACGGCTTCGTCGCGGGTTCCGGGAAGCGCGTGCCGATGCCGGCGAGGGCGTGCGGCCAGCCGGTCTCCCATTCGATGGCGAAGGCGAAGTCCTGCGCGAGTCGGCCGCCCTCGTCGAAGCGGTAGTAGGCCGTCGGCAGGCTGGTGACGTCGTCGTTGCCGAGGCCGAGCTGGCCCAGGCTGGTCATCATCTGGCTGCGGAGCTGGAACGGGGTACGCCGGCCGCTGCGGCCATCGGCGGTGAAGGTCCAGATGCGCACCTCGTCGAGGTTGCCCTTCAGGTAGGCGCCATCGCGCCGGCCCATCAGCTCTGTGGTCCAGTCGGCATTGCGGCCGGTGACGATGTCGTCAGCGCGGATCATGACCGCGCCGGCGAAGATGCCGTTGATGTAGAGTCGCAGCGAGTTCGCGGCGTTCTCCCAACTGGCGGCGAGGTGCACCCAGCCGGCGGTCTTGGTGATCGGCAGGCCCTGGCGGGCGACGACCTCGTAGTCGAGGCGGTCGATGCCGGTGGTGCGGGCATACGGCAGGCCATTGAGGAGACCGAGTTCGAAGGCCGTCTCACCACTGCCGCCGCGGCGGTACCGGCGGATCAGGGCGCCGGTCTGGGACGTATCGTCGCGCATGAGGAACCAGCACTCGACGGTCCAGTCCGAGGCCAGCCCGAAGCCGCTGGCATCGAACCGCGAGTCGTCGGTGATGGCGAGGACCTGGCGTTCATCGCCGGCGAGGAAGGCCATGCTGCGCCAGACCAGGGGACTGAGCGGGTCCTTCGAGCCGGTGCCGCGACGGCGAATCTGCTGGTCGACACCGGCCTTGTAGGTGGCGTTGCCGTCAACCTCAGCCCAGAGGTTCTCGCCGATATCCCAGGTGCCGTTCGCCGGGGCCTTGTCCTGGTAGTAGACGCCGCCGATGCCATTGCTGTTCACCCCGGCGGTGCCGTCGACCGTCAGCCAGCCGTCGCCGCCGTCGTAGATGCGCTTGTCGTGGTCGGCGTCGTAGACCCCGACGGTGCCGCCGGCGATGTCTTTCCAGATGTCCTCGAGGGCATTCCACTGGCCGTTCCCATCGCTATCGGCGAAGTACACGCCCGCCTGAATGCCGGCGACGCCGTCTGCGGTGGTCCAGGCGTCCGCGGTGGCCTCCTCATAGTCGCTGAGGCCATCGTCGTCAGTATCCATCTGACCGGGGTGGGTGCCGTAGACATCCTGCTCCTGGGCGTTGGTGAAGCCATCGCCGTCGGAGTCCTC
>JAGVUW010000669.1 GCA_019136035.1 Verrucomicrobiota bacterium
TCGGCGAGCTGGTGCATGTCCTCGGCCTCATAGAGCTTCCAGATCACCTGCAGGCCCTCGAGGCTGCCGACCGGGTCGGTCAGCGGCTTCTTGCCGGTGCGGATGCACTCGATGAAGTGCGCCATTTCCACTTCCGTGGGCTTGGCGTGCTTGACGTCCATGAGGACTTCCTCGTTCTGGACGGCCTTCGGGTTGTTCGGGTCGTGGACCGCCTGGCGGTTGTGGACGATCAGCTTGCCCTCGGTGATGGCCGCCTCGATCATGCCGCCGGTGCAGTGCGCGTGGAAGCTGTACTTCAGACGCGAGCCGCGGGCGCCCCAGGTGCCCATGTGGTAGCCCATCTTGCCGCCTTCGAACTCGATGGTGACGTTGCTGGTGCCCTCGCGCTCCATCCAGGGCGTGCCCGTGTTGGTGCCCAGATGCATGCCGCGGACCGGCTTGCCCATCATCCAGAGCATCAGGTCGATGTAGTGGCAGCCATGGCTGAAGAGCTGGCCGCCGCCGAGGGTCTTGGCGCTGCTGGCCCAGTGGTCCGGCGCGTAGCGGGTGAGCTGCTCGGTCCAGATCGAGAGCTGGAAGCACTCGCCGTATTCCTTGCTGTCGATCAGCTCCTTCATCTTCACCACCAGCGGGTGGAAGCGCATGCAGTACGCCACCATCAGCACGCGGTCGTTGCGACGCGCACACTCGATCATCTCAAGGCACTCGCGCTCGCTGTTGGCCATCGGCTTCTCGACCAGGACATGCTTGCCCTGATTCAGGAAGTCCACCGTGGCCGGGTGGTGCAGGTGGTGCGGCAGGACCAGCAGCACCGCGTCGACCTTGTCGTACATCTCACGCCAGTCCGCCGTCACGAACGGCTTGCCCGGCAGGAGATCCGCCACCGCCTGGGCGCGCTCCACGATGATGTCGCAGGTCGCCGTGATCTCAATCTGGTCGAGGATCATGCTGAAGCGGCTGGCGTGACTGCGAGCCATACCGCCGCAACCCACGAGACCGACACGAATCCGTTCCATGGTCCACTCTCCTCAGGTTCCGCGGGGCCAGCGGCCGCACGCTCGGTTTGACGGCCAGGCGCGGAGGCCCTGGCACACCCCTAACAGTAGGCCACGGCAGGCGCTTGTAAAAGCCGACCGGCGTGGTAAAATCCTCTTGAAGGATGGTAGGATTTCACGATGGACCTCTACCGGAACAGCCGCGCCTACGACCACCACCTGAGCCTGCGCGAGCCCCTGCGCCTGCATCACTACCGCTATGACGGCGCCAGCCCGGCGCTGTCACTCCCGGACACGCACTACGCCCTGCATCTCGGCATCGGCCTGTGCGGCGCCCTGCGCGTCAGCCTGCCCGGCCATGAGCGCCTGGTCGAGCCCGGCGACATCTGGCTGACCTCGTGCTGGGAGCCGCACTGGGGCGAGCCGCGGGGGCCGACCGAGGTGGTTCTCTGCACGGTCCTCCTCGAGGCCCTGGGCTCGCTCGATCCCTTCGGCCGGACGCCGTGGGAATCGCCGTTTCTGGCGGTGCCCGAGGAGCGTCCGCGGCTGAGCGAGTCGTGGCGCTCGCGGATGCGTCCCCTGGCCGCGGCTCTGGCCGATCTGGCCGACAGCGGCGACGCCTCCGGGGGCGTGGCGGCCTGGCTGAGTTTCCATCAGGCGCTGCTGCTGGTCCTGCAGGCGTGGACGGCCGGCAGCGCCCCGGGCACCCTCCCGGTCGCCGGCGGCCGGCCGCGGGTGCAGCCGGCGATCGACCTGATCCGCCGCCGCCGCGGCGAGCCGGTGCGCGTCGCCGAGGCGGCGCGGGCCTGCGGCCTGTCGCCGAGCCGTTTCTCCGAGCTCTTCCGCCAGGCCCTGGGGGGGACCTTCGCGCAGTTCGCCCTGCGGGCACGCCTGGCCGGGGCGGCGGGCGACATCCGTGGCACCAGCCTGCCGCTGAAGGTCATCGCCGAACGCTGGGGGTTCTACGACCCGAGCCACTTCTTCCGTGTCTTCCGGCGCCACTTCGGCGGCGGCCCGCAGGAGTTCCGCACCGCCGCCCGCCGGTAGGGGCGCGCGGCGACGCAACGGCCTGAGCCG
>JAGVUW010000238.1 GCA_019136035.1 Verrucomicrobiota bacterium
CTCGAGGCCGACCGTGCCGGCCTCGTCGTCGAGGGCCTGAGCTTCCATGTCGGCAGCCAGACGACCAACTTCGAGAACTACGTCCAGGCCATCAACCTCGCCGCCAGCATCTACCGGGAGGCCCAGGACCGCGGCTATACCCGCATGAACCTCCTCGACATCGGCGGCGGCTTCCCGGCCCCCTACGACGACACGGTGAGGCCGTTCCGTGAACTGGCGCGGCGCATCAACGCCGAGATCGACCGGCTCTTCCCGAAGAACATCGAGATCCTGGCCGAACCCGGGCGCTTCCTCGTCGCCACTGCCGCCACCGCGGTAGCGAGCATCATTGGCAAGGCCGTCCGCGACGGCAAGCTGTGCTACTACCTCGACGATGGCGTCTACCACACCTACTCCGGCATCCTCTTCGATCACTGCCACTACCATGTCGAGGCCATGCGCAAGGGCCCCCGCGAGATCTGCACGGTCTTCGGGCCGACCTGCGACGCCCTGGACACCATCTCGATGGCCGAGGAGCTGCCGTCGACCCTGAAGCGCGGCGACCTGGTGTTCAGCCGGAATATCGGCGCCTACAGCGTTGCCTCGTCGACCTCGTTCAACGGCTTCCCGCCGGCCACGGTGGTGCACATCAACCAGTGATGCCGCCCCACGCGCCGGATCGGCGGCAGAGCCGCCCATCCCCCGTCTCTCGGGTCTGCCGCCACGGGCCGTCTCCTGCCAGTGGCGGGAGACAGGCCGGGCGGTACGTTACCCGGCTGTCCTGATCGGCGCCGGCCGGTCGGGGTGAGGGGCCGCCACGGGCACGGCGGCCGGAGGGGGGCTCACGGTGTGCTTCGGCAGCGTCCGCAGGCGGGCGCGTATCTGGGCTGTTTCCATGGTTAGGCTCTCACAGCGCCTGCGGGCGCATCTCGATGGTGACGGTGGCATCCGTCAGATCCTGTCGATCGCCGTGCCGATGTTCATCAGCCAGGCGGCCGACACCCTCATGATGTTCACCAGCCGGTTCTTCCTGGCGCATGTCGGCCAGGAGCACATGGCCGCGGCCCTGAGCGGCGGCATCACCGCCTTCATGTGCTTCACCTTCTTCGTCGGCGTCATCGGCTATGGGAATGCCCTGGTGGCGCAGTACCTCGGCAGCGGCCAGCGCCGCACCTGCGGCCTGGCCGCGGCCCAGGGCATCTTCCTGGCGGTCGTCAGCTACCCGGTGATCCTTCTGGTCAGCCCGGCCGGGCTCTGGCTCATGCGCAGCTCGGGCCACGAGCCGGTGCAGAGCGCCCTCGAGGCGGAGTACTACCGCATCCTCATCGCCTTCGCCGTCTTTCCACTCCTGCGCGCCGCCTTCGGGAGCTTCTTCTCCGGCATTGGCCGCACTCGTATTGTCATGGTGGCCAACGGCATCGGCATGGCCGTGAACATCCTTCTCAACTACGCCATGGTCCTCGGCAAGTGGGGCTTTCCCGCCCTCGGCCTGCGCGGCGCCGCCATCGGCACCATCGCCGCCAGCGTGATCAGCGTCGGCATCCTCGCCGCCGCCTACCTCTCGCGGGGCTTCCGCCACGACTACGGCACCCTCGCCGGCCTGCGCTGGAACCGCGACGTCTTCCTACGGCTCCTGCGCTTCGGGCTGCCCTCCGGACTGGAGCTCTTCCTCAACGTCACCGCTTTCACGCTGTTCGTGCAGTTCATGCACTCGTACGGCCGGGATGTTGCCGCGGCGGTGACCATCACCTTCAACTGGGACCTGGTCGCCTTCTCACCCCTGGTCGGGGTGAGCGTCGCGACCATGAGCCTGGTCGGCCGCTACATGGGGGCGCGCCGCCCCGACCTGGCGGAGCGCTCGGCTTACTCGGGCATGAAGGCGTCGCTGTGGTACACGACGATCATCTTCATCCTCTTCCTCGCCGTTCCGGAAGCCCTGGCGGGCCTCTTCACACCCGGCGGCGCCGACGCCCATGTCGACGCCATCATGCCGCAGGCCGTCTTCATGATCCGCCTGGCCAGCATCTACCTGCTCTCCGATGCCATCCTGCTGGTCTTCGGAGGCGCCCTCCGCGGCGCCGGCGACACG
>JAGVUW010000751.1 GCA_019136035.1 Verrucomicrobiota bacterium
CGTGCGGCCGCGGCGGTTCGGCCATCGTCATCCGCGGCGCCGGCGCCCTCGCCGGCCCGGCCCGTGTCGGCGTCAGGCGCGGCGCGGCCGCGGGGCTGGGCGGCGCGTCTGTGGTCCTGGCTGCGGGGCCGTCCGTGAGGAGTCGCCTGGCGCGCCCGCGGCCGTCGCCCGGGCTGCGCCTGCCGTGCCGGAGTCAGCAGGGATAAGGAAGGTCGAGCCATGTCCGATCGGATGCGTGTTGCCGTGTCAGGCCTGGGCAGTCGCGGGCGTTACCTCGCCCGTGAGTTCGCCAGGCATCCCCAGACGCAGCTCGTGGCGCTGTGCGACTGCGATGAGAAGGCCCTCGAGGCGGCTCGCCGCAACCTCGGCACCGAGGCGGCGCTCTACACCGACCTGGAGACCCTCTGCCGGGAGGTCCCCTTCGAGATCGGCGTGGTGGCCTCGTGGGACCCGGCGCACCGCGACAACGCGGTCACCTTCCTGCAGCACAACAAGCACGTCTACCTCGAAAAGCCGATGGCGCAGACCATCGCCGACTGCGATGCCATCCTGCGCGCCTGGGAGGCCTCGACGGGGACCCTCCTCGTCGGCCTGGAGCTGCGCTACTGCACCCTCTGCCAGGAGATCCGCCGCCTGCTCGACGCCGGCGAGATCGGCAGCGTCAAGCTGGCCTCGGCGGTCGACAATGTCTCCGTCGGCGGCCAGTATTACTACCACAACAACCGCCGGCGCAAGTCCTTCATCCGCAGTCTGATGATTGAGAAGGGCACGCACACCCTCGACCTCATGAACTGGTTCATCGGCTCGGAGCCGGTGCGGGTCTACAGCGAGGGCGGCCTCGATGTCTTCGGCGGCAACGAGGCTAACGACAAGCGCTGCCGCGACTGCGATCAGCGCACGACCTGCCCGTACTTCATGAACACCGGGAGCTTCACCTTCGACTACGGCGAGACCGCCAAGTCGGCGATGGACTTCTGCGTCTATGCCCGCGAGGTCGACGTCGACGACAACTCGGTAGTCATCGTGCGCTATGCCAACGGCGCCAAGATGACCTACAGCGAGTGCCACTTCACGCCGGACTACAACCGTCACTTCGTCCTGGTCGGCGACCGCGGCCGCATGACCGCCTTCTACAACAACGAACAGGAGTTCCTCATCCGCATCGAGAAGCGCCACTCGAGCAAGGTCGACGAGTACCACCCGGCGCGCAGTTCCGGCGGGCATGGCGGCGGGGACCCGAAGATCCTGGCCGAGTTCATCCGCCGCGCCGCGGCCAACGAGCATAGCTGCCCGGGTGCGGTCGACGCCCGCAACAGCGCCGCCATTGCCATCGCCGCCGCCGAGTCGTGTGAGACGCACGGGCCGGTGGCCATACCCCTTTACGAAGGCCCCGCCGCCCAGGCGGCCGGCCGGTGACCCCGGCGCGGGCTCTGACCGCAGCCGGAGCACGGCCGGCGGTCAGGGGCTTCCGGTCGTCAGACAGCCTGCCAGGCGAGCAAGGCTCTGGCAGGCAGTAGCAGAGAGGGAAGCGAGATCATGACGGTCAGCAGCAAGACAGCGAAACCGACTCTCCGTGTGCCGCCGGCCCGCGCCTACGCCTGGCGGCCGGCCGCCGGGCGCGTCCTCACGCCCCCCCCCAGCGGCATCGTCAACGTCGGCATCGTCGGCTGCGGCGGCATGGGCCGTGGCGTGGCCCGTGAGCTGATGAAGCTCCCCGACGTGCGCATCATCGCCGTGGCCGACCCCGCCACCGAGTACCAGGACGACTTCTTCTACAAGGCCCGCGTCGGGCGGTTGCCCCTCAAGGGCCAGATCGAGGAACACTACCGCGCGAGCGACCCCGGCTTCCGTTGCGCCGACTACGAGGACTTCCGCGTTATGCTCGAGCGCGAGAAGGCCATCGACGCCATCGTCTGCGCCACGCCGGACCACCTCCATGCCTACGTCTCCATCGTGGCCATGCGCATGGGCAAGCATGTCTACTGCGAGAAGCCGATGGCGCACAACCTGCGCGAGGCCCGCCTGATGACCCGCGTCGCCGCCGAGATGGGCGTCGCCACCCAGA
>JAGVUW010000510.1 GCA_019136035.1 Verrucomicrobiota bacterium
CCAGGGCGAAGCGCAACGATTGCCTGCAGGACCTCACGTCATGGGGCCTTTCTCAGGGTCGGCGCGGCGCTGCCACTGCCGCCAGGACTCGTACGGGGCCACGGCGGCGCAGTTGCCGACGTTGATCGAGTTCTTGATGCCGAGGCGGGGCAGACAGGCCACCGCGTCGCAGAGTTCCAGGGCCTCGGGCGCGATGCCGAGGGCCTCGTTGCCGAAGACCAGCGCGGCGGGGAAGCGCATGGGGACCTCCCACACCGGCGCCGCGCCGGGGACCGTCTCCAGGGCGCAGATCCAGCAGCCCGCCGCGCGCAGGGCCGCCAGGGCCGTCGCCGCGTCCGGGCTGGCCTCGCAGGGCACGAGGAGGTCGCAGCCGCGGGCGGTGCGCGCCAGCTTGGGATGCGGCGGCGTGGCGGTGTAGCCGCAGGTGACGATGCGCTCGACCTGCAGGGCCTCGGCCACCCGGAAGACATTGCCGACGTTGTAGGCGCTGCGCAGGCGGTCCAGGACCACGGTCACGGGCAGGACCGCATGGCGATCCGGCGGGGGTAGGATCAGGCGGTCGTCAGCGTCGGCGGTCATGGCAGCGGGCCTTCCTCAGAAGCTGCGGCGCAGGTGCGAGGGCGCCAGACCGAGTTCCTCGCGGTACTTGGCGACGGTGCGGCGGGCGACGGCGAAGCCCTGCTCCTTGAGCATCTCGGTGAGCTTCTGATCCGAGAGCGGGCGAGCCTTGTCCTCGCCGTCGATCAGGCTCTGGATCTTCTGCTTGATGCCGAGGCTGCTGACCTGCTCGCCGCTGTCGCTGCGGTAGCCGGTCGAGAAGAAGCGCCGAAAGGGCAGCAGCCCATGGGGTGTCTGGACGTACTTGCCGGCGATGGCGCGGCTGACGGTGGTCTCATGGACGCCGATGCGGTCGGCCACCTGGCTCATGACCAGGGGCCGCATGTGCTCGAGGCCGCCCTCGAGGAAATCGCGCTGGAAGTCGATGAGGGCGGCCGCGATTTGGACGATGGTCGACTGGCGCAGTCCGATGGCGCGGAGGAGCTGCCGGCTGCCGTTGATCTTCTCGCGTATGTAGCGCTTGTCGGCCGCCGGCAGGGCCGGATCCTCGAGCATCCGGAGGCACTCCGGGGCGATGCGGAGGCGCGGCATACCGGTACGGTTGGGCCGGGCCTGCCACTGACCCGCGCTGTCCTTCTCGATGAAGACCTCGGGGTAGACGTAGTCGACGCTGCCGCTGGCGACCTGTCGACCGGGGTGCGGGTCGAGGGCGCGGATGCGCTCGAGGAGGGCGTAGATGTTTGCGGTCGTGGTGCGCAGGGCCTTGGCGACCTGCGGGATGCGATTCTGGGCAATGGCCTCGAGGTGTTCGGCGACGACCTGGTACTCGGGGCTGTTCCGTCGGCCGCGCCGTTCCAGTTGGAGGAGGAGGCATTCGCGCAGGTCGCGGGCGCCGACCCCGGCCGGCTCGAAGGACTGCACCAGGGCGATGGCACGCCGGAGGCTGTCCATATCGGCCTGGAGGGCGGTGGCCATATCGGCGGGGTGGGTGCGCAGGTAGCCATCGTCGTCGATGCTGCCGATGACGTGGGTACAGATCGCGTGCAGGCCCTCGTCGACGCCGTCGGCCTCGCCGAGCTGGGCGAGGAGGTGGTCCTGCAGGCTGGGCTCGGCGGTGAGCGAGTCGAACATGAACTGGCGGCGTTCGTCCTCGTCGCCGCTGTCGGCCGCGGCCGGCGCGTAGTCGCGCCAGGCATCGGTGAGCTGCAGCGCGGGGGCGATGGCCTCGTCGCGTTCAGCCGCCGCGGCGGCGGCATCGGCGAGGCGCTCCGGATTCATGCCGAGGTCGCCCTCGAGGGGATTGCCGACGAGGCTCTCGCGGCGGTTCTCGACGAGTTCGAGGGTGGGGTTCTCAGCGAGTTCCTGGTTGATGCGCTGCTCCAGCTCGGGCAGGGTCGCCAGGAGGATCTCCAGGGCCTGGATCTGCTGCGGCGCCAGGATCTGCTCCTGACGGAGCGACTGGTTGAGCTGTTGTGTGAGTTCGAACGCGGCCATGGTGACTCGTCGGCCATGGTGACTCGTGCTGTGAGCCTCGGCACGACGCCGGCGGGTGGCGCTCCCGAGGCAGGACCAATGTAGCCCGCCCGGCCGGCCCTGCCAGCGGCCGGGGTGGACAGGGCGCCGGGGTCGGCTACAGTGGTGGTCGTGCGCATCCCCCCTGTTCGGCCGGCCGGCCCGAGGCGCGGCCGGCATCGGCACCGGCGGGGCCTTGCCGACAACGACCGCGAGAACCATGGCCGACTCCTCTCCTTCCCTGGGCATCACGATTCTGGGCAGCGGCAGCCGCGGCAACGCCCTGGTCATCCAGGCGCCCGACGGCGCCGTGCTGCTCGACGCCGGCTTCAGCGCCCGCGAGCTGGACGACCGCCTGGCGCAGACCGGCGTCGAGCCGACGGCGCTGCGCGGGGTGATCGTCTCGCATGAGCACGCCGACCACGTGCGCGGGCTGCGGGTCTTCGCTGAGCGCTACGGCCTGCCGGTCTTCGCCAATCGCGGCACGGCGACCGTGCTGAAGAAGCGCGACGAGCGCCTCGGCCGGCTCTGCCTGTTCGCCGCCGGGAACCCCTTCGCGGTCGGGCCGTTCACGGTCCATCCCTTCTCCATCCCGCACGACGCCAGCGACCCGGTCGCCTTTGTCCTGCAGGCGCATGGCCGGCGCATCGGTGTCGCCACCGACCTCGGTCACGTCAACCACCTGGTCGAACACCAGCTCCGCGGCTGTGACGCCCTCGTCATCGAGAGCAACCACGACCTGGGCATGCTCGGGAACTCGACGCGGCCATGGGCCCTGAAGCAGCGCATCCTGGGCCGCCATGGGCACCTCAGCAACGAGGCCTGCGTGGCCCTGCTGCAACGGGTTGTGGACGCGCGCACGCGCCATGTGGTCATGGCGCACACCAGCGAGGAATGTAACCGCTACGAGCTGGTGGCCCAGATGGCCATCGACTGCCTGGCAAGCCTGGGGCGCACCGACATCGCCGCCCACATCGCCCGCCAGGACGAGCCCCTGCCTACCTTCTGGGTCTGAGCACCCCGGTCGCCGACACCGCCCGGAAGGGTCGGACGGACGTGCCATCCGCCAGAGAGGACGCAAGCCCTCGCTCTTCCCTGCATCTCCGTGCCCCCCACTGGCGCGCGTGGGGCCCGCTTGCCGACAGGGCCACCGGAGAACGCTCACGCCGGTCGTCCCTGTGGCGGGGAATGCGGACCGAGGCTTCCGTCACGGGCTGGTTACAGGCAGTAGAGGAAGATCCGCCAAGGCCCGTTCCACGGAACGGAGCGGGCCGCCGAGCGCCTTCGTGAAGTCGATCCGGCTAGCCCAAGTTACGCACTGTGATGTGTAAGTTGTTGCGCCGCAACGTCGGCGTTTTCGAGTAACTACATTTTCGCCTCGGCTCGATCAGATTCGGGGAGCGCTGTGGAGACGG
>JAGVUW010000778.1 GCA_019136035.1 Verrucomicrobiota bacterium
GAGCACGACGAGACCCGGCGCAAGTACGAGGAGCTCCGCGATAAGGGCGACAAGCTCGCCGAGCAGGGCCAGGAACGCAAGGCCACGGAGACCTACCAGATGGCCGACCGCCTGACCGGACCGCTCGAGGGTATGAAGCGCCAGATCGAGGTCGCGGAGACCTTCCTCGAGTTCGAGAATGCCGTGCCGATCGAAGGCCTCGGCGAGGGCGACGCTGCCGGCGAGGGTGATGCCGAAGGCAAGGATGGCAGCGCGGACAAGGGCGACGGCAAGGACAAGGGCGGCGCCGCGGACAAGGGCGACGGCAAGGGCCGCGGCAAGTCATCTCGCTGAGGCGCCACGGATCGTGGCCGGGATCCGAGGAGGGGGAGGCTATCTCGCCAAGCCGCACAGATCGCCAAGAAGAGGGGATTGAACCACGAACGGCACGAAAAGCACGAACGGGAGGCCATGCGGAGGGGTGAGAGTGGGAAGAGGGGATTGAACCACGAACGGCACGAAAAGCACGAACGGGAGGCTATGCGGCGGGGTGAGAGTGGGAAGACAGCCCGGCAGGCGCCCGCCGCCGCGGGCGTGTCAGGGGGCCCTGATTCTACCCTCTCCAGTTCGTGTCTTTCGTGCTTTTCGTGGTTACCGATCGTTCCGGGATTGCTCGGAGCTTCCGTCACTGGCAGGGAACGGCCAGTGGAGGAAGATCCGCCAGTGGCGGAAATCCGTCAGGCGCGTTTCACGGAGAACACCCAGGCGTCGTCCTGCCACTGCCGCTGGATGGCGCGGCCGTTGAAGGTGCGTCGGTTGACGGCGAACTTGGCGAGGATGCCGGCCAGTTCGGTGGCGGCGGAGGGCTCGCCGAGGGCCCCGGCGGCGTCGGCGGCGGTGCCGGACCATGTGCGGCTGACGCCCGCGATCCACGCCTGCGCCTTGCGGTTGAGGGCGTTGACGGCGCCGCTGGCCTTCTTGTAAGCCTCGACGCCGGGCTGGTGGAAGGCGTTGATGCCGATGAGCTCGGCGTAGTAGGCGACGGCGCGTTCGTAGAGGGCGATGACCAGGCCCAGGGAGAAGGGCGTGAGTTCCTCGAGGGTCAGGTTGATGACCTGGCGGCCCTTGGCGGTGAGGGCATTGGAGAGGCCCTGCCGGAAGGCGTGCAGGTAGTCGCCCATGGTCAGGCCGGCGTCGACGTCGACCTGGAGCGGGTCGCGCAGGATCTCGATGAAGGTGACGAAGAAGTCATCGCGGCCGTCGTTGAGCTGCTGGATGTAGGCGTGGGCGTCGGTGCCGCCCTTGTTGCCGAAGACATTGAGGCCCTGGAAGACGAGTCGGCCGTCGAGGTCGCGGGCCTTGCCAAGGCTCTCCATGACGAGCTGCTGGAGGTAGCGCGAGAGGAGCACGAGGCGGTCGGCGTAGGGCACCACCACCATATTGCGGTCGCCGCGGCCCTGGCCGGCGAGGTACCAGGCGATGGCGAGCTGGTAGGCCGGGTTGCGGCGCGGGTCGGGCTCGCGGGTGAGGGTGTCCATGTGGCAGGCGCCGGCCAGGAGTTCGCGGAAGGGAATGCCGGTAAGGGCGGCGGGGAGGTGTCCGACGATGCTCGTCTCGCTGGTGCGGCCGCCGATGGACTCGGCCATGGGGAAGCGTGCCAGCCAGCGTTCGGCCTGGGCCTGGCGGTCGAGTTTGGAGCCGCGCTGGGTGATGGCCACGGCATGGCGGGCGAAGGGCTCGCCGACGGCGGCGTAGGCCTGCTGGAGGGCGACGAGGTTATTGCGGGTCTCCTGGGTGCCGCCGGATTTCGAGATGGTGACGACCATGGTGGTCTGCGGGCGGACCACGGCCAGGGCATCGGCCAGGCCGGCGCTGTCGGTATTATCGAGGAAATAGAGTCGCGGGTAGAATCGCCGTTCCTCGAGGCTGCGCTCATTCCAGGCGGGCCCGTGGCAGGCGAACTGCAGGAGCTGGGGGCCGAGTGCGGAGCCGCCGATGCCATTGACGATCACCGCCTCGACCGGCTGGCCGCGGCCGCTCTCGCAGCGTTGGCGGACGTTCTCCGCGAAGGCCTCGACGCG
>JAGVUW010000548.1 GCA_019136035.1 Verrucomicrobiota bacterium
GTCGCGCCCCCCGCGGCGCCGGGCGAAGGCGCTCCCGACGCCGAGCGCGGGCCGCGGCGCCGCGAGGGCGCACGGTCGCCCGCGGAGATGCAGCGGATGCGTGAGCGTTTCGAGGCGAGGAGCCCTGAGGAACGCGAGGCGGCACGACGGCAGTGGCAGGAACGCCGCCAGCGCCCGGGCGGGGCGCCGGGCGGGGCGCCCGGGGCGGCGCCGGGCGGGGCGCCCGGCGGCGTGCCGGCAGAACGGGGGGCGCAGCCCTGAGCGGCGGGGGTGCAGTCGAACGCATGGCAACGGATAGCCAACCAGCCGTCGATGTGCGCGATCTGCGCCGGGTCTATCGCATGGGCTCCGAGGATGTCCATGCCCTGGCCGGGGTCAGCTTCGCGGTGCCGCGCGGGGGCTTCTGGGCGATCATGGGCCCCAGCGGCTCGGGCAAGAGCACGCTCCTGAACCTCCTGGGTTGCCTGGACCGCCCGAGCAGCGGCGCCTACTTCCTCGACGGCCAGGACGTCAGCCAGCTCGACGACACGCGCCTGAGTGACATTCGCCTGAAGTACCTCGGCTTCATCTTCCAGAGCTTCAACCTCCTGCCGCAGCTCACGGTCGAGGAGAATATCGCGTTGCCGCTGTACTACCTCGGCTGGGACCCGCACGAGAGTGCACAACGCGCCCGCGATCTGGCCGGCCTGGTCGGCCTGCAGAGCCGCCTGCGGCATCGCCCGCGCGAGCTCTCCGGGGGGCAGCAGCAGCGCGTCGCCATCGCCCGTTCGCTGGCCAATGACCCGGTCGTGCTCCTGGCCGACGAGCCGACCGGCAACCTCGACAGCGCCACCGGCAACGAGATCATGGGCCTGCTCGGCGACCTGAATCGCCAGGGCAAGACGATCATCATGGTGACTCACGAACTGGACATCGCGGCGCACGCCCGGCAGCGCGTCTTCATGCGTGACGGCCTGGTGGCACGCATCGAGGGGGA
Organism: Verrucomicrobiota bacterium; assembly: GCA_019136035.1. Classification (GTDB taxonomy): domain Bacteria; phylum Verrucomicrobiota; class Lentisphaeria; order Oligosphaerales; family JAFGRS01; genus JAGVUW01. The sequence goes on from JAGVUW010000548.1 coordinate 977, forward strand.
GGGCCAGCCGTGAAGCGCCTGCGCCTCCTGCTTGACATCCGCATGGGTGTGAAGGACCTCCTGCTGCACAAGCTGCGCAGCCTGCTGACCATGCTCGGCGTGGTCTTCGGCGTCGGCAGCGTGATTGCGATGCTGGCAGTGGGCGAGGGCGCCAGCCGCGAGGCGCTCGAGCAGATCCGCCGCCTCGGCAGCCAGAATATCCTCGTCTCGGCGGTGCTGCCGGCCGATGAGGCCGCCGCCACCAACAACCGCCGCTTCGTCAGCATGTACGGACTCCTCTACGAGGACGCCCGGCGCCTCCAGGAGACCCTGCCGACGGTCCGACGCGTCGTGCCGGTCAAGACCATCACCAAGGAGGGCCGCCTCGGCACCCGCAACCTCGACCTGCGCCTGGTCGGCACCGACTCGACCTGGTTCGACCTGGTGCGCCGCGAGGTCATCGCCGGGCGCACCCTGAGCCCGGAGGACCTGCAGACGCACGCCAATGTCGCGGTGCTGACCGAGCACGGGGCGCGCCGGCTCCTGGCCACACGCAGCGCCATTGGCGAGCCCCTGCGGCTCGGCGGCTATGCCTTCCGCGTCATCGGCATCGTGCGCAGCGAGGGCGCCTCGGATGGGGCCATGCAGACGCCGGACCAGCAGACCGATGCCTACATACCCCTGACGACCGCCAAGGAGCGCTTCGGCGACCTCTTCGTGCAGTCCAAGGGCGGCACCCAGACCCGCGAGCTGGTCGAGCTGCACCAGATCATCGTCGAGGTGGCCAGCCTCGAGGAGGTCGAGGCCACGGCGGCGGCCATCGAGCGGATGTTCACCCTCTTCCACAAGAAGAAGGACTACCAGATCAGCGTGCCGCTGGCGCTGCTGAAGCAGGCCGAGGCCAGCAAACGGACCTTCAGCATCGTCCTGGGCTCGATCGCGGGGATCAGCCTTCTGGTCGGCGGCATCGGCATCATGAACATCATGCTGGCGTCGGTCACCGAGCGCACGCGCGAGATCGGCATTCGCCGTGCCATCGGTGCCAAGCGTCGCCAGATCGTGGCGCAGTTCCTCATCGAGACGGTCGTGCTCTCGATGAGCGGCGGCCTGGTCGGCATCGGCATCGGCGTGCTCATACCCTGGCTGATCACGCGTGTCGCCGGCATGCCGACCATCGTCAGCCCCTACAGCCTGGTGCTGTCGCTCGGGATCAGCATGACAGTCGGTATCGTCTTCGGCATCTACCCGGCGGTACGCGCCGCGCGCCTCGACCCCATCGAGGCCCTGCGGCACGAGTGAGGACCTTCTCATCGGAGGGCGTTGTCCATGCGTCTGGTATCCCTGCTGCTGATCCTGGCGGGCGTTCTGGCGGCCGGCGAGCTGGTGGTCGGCGAGGCGCCACCACCCGTGCGGCTGGAGGGCGCCGGCGGCGGGACCCTTGATGGCGGCGTCTGGTCGGAGGCTGACCTGGCCGGGCGTGTGCGGGTGCTCTTCTATGTCGATCTCGACGAGAAGGACCTCAACGAGGCGACGGCCGAGGCCATCCGCCACGAGGCCTTCCCGTCGGAGCACTTCGGCTCGGTGGCGGTGATCAACCTCGACGCCAGCCGGGTGCCGAATCTGATCCTGAACCGCATCATCGCCGGCAAGCAGAAGAAGTTCCCGCGCACCCTCTATGTTAAGGATAGCGCGAAGGCCCTGGTGCGTGCCTGGGGCCTGTCGGACGACGGCTATGACGTCGTGCTCTTCGACGCCGGGGGGCGTGTCAAGGCGCACCACCGCGGCCGCCTGAGCGCGGCCGACACCGCGGCGCTGGTCGGCATGATCCGCGCTGAGGTCGAGCGCCTGGCGGCGGCGCCGCGCGACTGAGACGCCGTGGGCCCGCCCGGCGGCGCGGCCGGCCGTGCGGTTGGGGGACACGTCCCGACGTCGCGGTCGGCGGCGCGGGGGTCCCGCAGGAGAGAGCCACTCGATGAAGACGCGTTTTCGCAGTGCTGCTGAGATCAAGGTCGGTGTCATCGGCTACGGTGCCTCGTTCCACATCGCCAGGCACCACCTCAACGAGATGAAGCGCGCCGGGATGACCCCGGTGGCCGTGGCCGATATCGACCCCAGCCGCCTGCCCGTCGCCAAGGCCGACTTCCCCGAGGTCGAGACCTACGCCTCGGCCACTGAGATGCTCGCGCGCAGCCCCGTCGACCTGGTCGCCATCTGCACCCCGCACCACGTGCACGCGCCCCTGGCCATCGAATGCCTTGAGGCCGGTCGCCATGTGGTCACCGAGAAGCCCTTCGCCATCACCACCCAGGAGTGCGACGCGATGATCGCCGCGGCGCGGCGCCATCGGCGCGTCCTCTCGACCTACCACAACCGCCACTGGGATGGCTGGATCATGCAGGCCGTCGAGAAGATCCGCGCCGGCCTCATCGGCGAGGTCGTCCGTGTCGAGGCGCACTCCTGCCAGTATGCCTGCCCGCGGCCGTGGTGGCGGTCGAGCAAGAGCATCTCCGGCGGTATCCTCTATGACTGGGGCGCGCACTTCCTCGAGTACGCCCTGCAGATCCTCTCGGGCAACATGGTCGAGGTCACCGGCTTCGCCCACCGCGGCTTCTGGGCCGCCCAGACGCCCTACGGCGATGACACCAACGAGGATGAGGTCTGCGCCCTGGTGCGCTTCGACAGCGGCCAGTGGCTGAATCTCTTCATGTCCAGCATTGACTCGCGCGCCCGCAAGGGCATGCTCGAGGTCACCGGCACGCGCGGCACCCTGATCATCCAGCCGGAGACTTGGGAGGCGATCTGCCAGGAGGACGGCTGCCGGGTGGTGCGCTCCGGGCCGGTGCCGGCCGGACAGAGCTGGCAGTACTACCAGAATGTCGTCGACCACCTCGTCAAGGGCGAAGCCCTCGTCATCACCCCGGAGTACGCTCGGCGGCCGATCCACATCATGGACCTCGCCGGCCAGAGCGCCGCCCTCGGGCGGTCGCTCCCGGTGGTCTACCCCTGAGTTCGGAGTTCGGAGTTCGGAGTTCGGAGTTCGGAGTTCAGAGTTCGGAGTTCAGAGTTCAGAGTTCGGAGTTCGGGGGGGGCGGCCGGCTGAGCCGGTCGCTGCAGGATGCCCGGGAGCGGGCAGGTCCGGCGAGTCTGACAGGTCTGACAAGCCCGATCAGTCTGATCAGTCCGATCGGTCTGACAGTTCCGGCTGGCTGCACTCGTAACGGAGGGCGCCGCTATGAAGACCATCGAGGCACGGGGGTCGCATCGGGCTCTTGGCGAGGCCATCGGCGAGGGGCTGCGCGAGGAGATCCGTGAGCATATCGAGGGCTTCGTCCTGCAGACGCCCGAGGAGCTCGCGGGCGCCGTCGGGATCAACCGCAAGGTCCTCTCGTCCTATCTCCCGAAGGTCCTCGAGCAGTTCGAGGGCATGGCCGCCGGTGCCGGCGTGACGCTCGAGCGGGTCCTGGCCCTGAATCTCGCCCAGGGCGTCGTCAGCGCCGACCCGGCGCCCTCCGGCTGCAGCAATGTCGTCTTCGCGGCCGGACCGGACGGCCCGCTGTGGGGCAAGAACAACGATGGGCACTACCCGCCGGCGACAACGCCGGTGCGGCAGGCCGAGGGCCGACGGCCGTGGGCTGTCCTGAAGCTCTACCCGGATGACGGCATCCCGGCCCTCTGTGTCACCTTCTGCGGCTGGCTCTCGGGCGGCGACATGATGAACGCCGAAGGCCTGGCAGTGGGCCACTCGTCGGTCGGCAGCCGCCTGCGCCAGAGCCCGCTGCAGGTGCCGGCGCTGCAATGGCTCTACTGGGTGCTCTTCCGCAGCCGGGACATGGCGACCTTCCAGCGCAACGCCGCCATGCTGCCCCTCTATGGCAAGGGCTTCTCCATGGTCGCCGTCGATCGCCATGGCGCTCTCTGCGCTCCCGAGCTGCCCTGTCCGCTGGTGCAGTTCCGCCCGCCGGCGCCGGGCGTCACGGCGATGCACTGTGTCAACCACTACCAACTGCCGGAGCTTGCCGGCATGGACCGCCGCAACGCCGAGGGCAAGGCGAACTCCATGGCGCGCAGCCGTCGCCTGCAACAGGCCTGCGACAGCGGCGATCACTCGCTCCAGCAACTCCAGGGCATCCTCCGCCAGCACGGCGAGGGCGCTGTCTGCCGGCACGGCGGCGCGGACCTCTCCTGGACCGAGTACAGCATGATCGGCCTCACCGCCTCAGCCACCCTGATGGTGGCCGAGGGCACGCCCTGCGACCACCCCTACGAGACCGTCCGGCTCTGAAGAGCAGTGGCGCGGCGCGGATCCCCGGTGGCGCCGTGATCCCAGCGTACGCTGGTCCGATGCCCAGGATTGCCGCAAACAGCGCGTGGGGACGCCGGCTCGTGTGGAAGATCGCGATGATGTGCTGTCGGCGCCGTTGCAGCTCGTGGACGCGTTCGCGTCTGTGGACACTCGCGCTCCAGCACCCGCGGCCAGCGATCTTGCGTGCGGCTCGATCCGGCGCCCTCGGGTGCTGCTGGCCTGGCCTTGGCTGCGGCTGTCCCAGGCGCTCCTCCGGGCGCTGCCGGCGCCGTTGCGGCTCGTGGACGCGTTCGCGTCTGTGGACACTCGCGCGTCCAGCCCCCGCGGCGGGCGGTGCTTCGCCGTGGTCTATTCAGCGAGCGCGGCCGCGACCTGGGCCTTCAGGAAGGGCACCACCTCCGCGAGGTCGAGCATCGACTTCTCGGCCTGGCCGCGGATCTTGAACTCGGCCTTGCCCTCGGCCAGGGTCTTCGGCGACAGCACCAGGCGCAGGGGCACGCCGATCAGGTCGGCGTCGTTGAACATGAAGCCGGCCTTCTCGCTGCGGTCGTCGAGGAGGACCTCCAGCCCGGCCGCCTGCAGGTCGCGGTAGAGGCCCTCGGCGGCGGTGCGGACAGCCTCGTCGCGGATATTCAGGGCGCAGATGTGGACGTGGAAGGGCGCGATGGCCATCGGCCAGATCGGGCCGTAGTCGTCGTGGTTCTGCTCGATGACCGCAGCGACGGTGCGGCCGACGCCGATGCCGTAGCAGCCCATGATCATCGGCTTGGCCTTACCATCCTGATCGAGGTAGTTCACGCCCATGGCGGCGCTGTATTTGGTGCCGAGCTGGAAGATGTTGCCCACCTCGATGCCGCGCAGGAGCCGCAGCGGCTCGCCGCTGAGCGGGCAGGGGTCGCCCTCGCGTACCGTCGCGATGTCCGTCACCGTGATGGCCGCGCGCTGCGCCGCGGTGAGGTCGCGCTCGTAGTTGAAGCCCTTCATATGGAAGTCGGCCTCGTTGGCGCCGACGACGAGGTTCGACGACGCCGCAAACGAGGGGTCCACCACGACGCGCACGGCCGTGGCGTCGATGGCCAGGAGCGAGGCGTAGCCGGCCACCGCCCCCGCCGCCTGGATCTCGGCGTCATTGGCGAAGGTCAGTTGCGGACTCTGCAGGACCTTGCGCAACTTCGACTCGTTGACCTCGATGTCGCCGCGGATGCAGACGAAGACCAGGGCGCCCTGGGCATCGCGGTAGAAGACCGCCTTGCCCGTCTGCGCCGGCGTGATGCCCAGGAGCGTCGCGACGGCCTCGATGCTGGTCGCCCCCGGCGTTGCCACCTTCTCCAGGGGCTCCGGGGCCGCCGTGACGTAGGCCGGCCGCGAGATGGCACACTCGCGGTTGGCCTTGTACCGGCCGTCCGGCGATACGAAGATGGTGTCCTCGCCGCAGTCGGCGACCGCCATGAACTCGTGGCTGACCGCACCGCCGATCATCCCGGAGTCCGACTCGATGCTGATGCAGTCACGCATGCCGACCCGACGGAAGATGCGCGCGTAGGCCTCGTGCACGCGCTCGTAGTAGGCCTGCAGGCAGGCCTCCGAGGTGTGGAAGCTGTAGCCGTCCTTCATGGTGAACTCGCGAACCCGGATCAGGCCGGCCCGCGGGCGGGCCTCGTCGCGGTACTTGGTCTGGAGCTGGTAGACCATGCAGGGGAGCTGCTTGTAGGAGCTCAGCTCGGTCCGCGCCAGGTGACAGACCGCCTCCTCGTGCGTCATGGCCAGGACCATCGGCTTGTCGTTGCGGTCACGGAAACGCAGGAGCTCCTGGCCGACCGCCTGGTAGCGGCCGCTCTCCTCCCACAGCTCCGCCGGCTGCACCACCGGCATCAGGATCTCCTGACCATCCACACGGTTCATCTCCTCGCGGATGATCGCTTCGACTTTCGAGGCCACCCGGAATCCCAGGGGCAGGAGGGTGTAAATCCCCGTCGACAGAGGCCGGCAGTAGCCGCCCCGAAGCAGGTAGATGTGACTGGCCGTCTGGGCGTCACGGGGGGCCTCTTTGATCCGCTGGCCGACAAGCTGTGCCAAACGCATGGTCGCTGATCCTGTACAATGCCGCGGCCGCACCGCCACGGTATGGGGTTACAGCGAGCCACGGACGGCACGCTGAAGCTGAAATGCAACGGCGCTCAACGTAGCCTCCCGACCCCGCCGCCGCAACACCCGCGGGCACCCCGCCGGCGTGCCTCAGTCGAGTCGGAGCGGCTCGTGTGCGGCATCGCGGTGGGGTACGGCTGCCGCCTCGGGGACAGAGTGCCGCGTTGACGCGGGATCGTGCGCCGCGGCGACCCTGGATCATCCACGAAGCGATGTGCTTCGTGGATGCTCCGGGGCAGGGCGCCAAGGGTGTCAAGCTATCAGGAGCTATCATTGGTGGACACATGGTATTCCTGGCCCTTGGAAGGAACCATGAGATTGCTTTAGTGTCTTTTGTGGCAGGTAAACCCCTGTGCACTGCAAGGATGTCGCGCGACTCACCATGACACATAAGCTCGTTATGTCTTGTTTTGTCAAGACTTTGCATGTTTTGGGTTTTGAAGTACAGTGACACGCGTGTCACAGAATGGCGTGCTGTAAGGCTCCGGTGTCGGAGTGTCCCCTCAGTGTTGAAGGAATGGTAGTCTTCGGATGATGCGCGTGTGGGTCATGGCAGTGCTGGTCTGGGCCTCGGTAACGGGGGCGGTGACGATCCGCCTGAACGAGGTTGCCTGCGAGCACATCACCGAGCGGACCAACGGCTACCTCGGCGGCTACTACGGCAGCGATCCCCTCGCAGAAAACCAGTGGTTCGGTCTGAGCCCCGCGGTCAGTCTGAGCAACGGGGTGCTGACCGTGCTGAACCAGCAGAGCAAGGGCTCGAACTACGCCGGCATCGTGCTCGGCCCGGAGGTCTTCCGCGGCCAGGCCGGTGCCTACCGCCTGAAGTTCGATGTGCTCGACCTGTTCCTCAGCAACAGCGGCAAGGACCAGGGCGTCCTCGGTGAGACGCACTACGGCCGGGTCAACGTCTGGAGCGGCCAGGGATACGACCTCTCGCAGACGACCGGAGAGGCGCTGTGGGCCGATGCCCTGGCGGGGAGTCTGACCGCCAAAGGCGATGCCTCGGTCGAGTCGCTCAACTCGATCACGATCGCAGCGAGCGGCGATGGCTACAGCCTGGACTTCACCTATGACGGCAGCAGCGCCGTGGCCATCTTCTTTGGGGCCGAGAGGACGCAGAAGAAACCGGACGTCACGGCCGGCTACGGCAATATCACGATTACGCCCGTGCCGGTGCCCGAGCCCTCGACCGGCCTGATGGTCCTGGTGGCCCTGGGCCTCCTGACACGCCGCCGCCCGCGGGCGGCGCACCGCCCTTCCGTTCGCGCGCCGTGAGCGGCGCCGCCGGCGGGCCCGTGCGGCCCGTGCCGCCACCCCGGGCCTGGCCGGGAATGTCGGACGAGTCAGACGGGTCAGACGGGTCAGACGGGTCAGCCCCTGCGGCTGCGTCAGTCACTCCCACTCCAGATCTCGACTCCCGGGCGGCGCTTGTTCCCAGGCGGATGGCGGCGTATGGTGGCGCCGTAGCGTGATCACCGGCGCTCGCGCCGGATGGCCAACACGCTGGTGGCCGCGAGCCACAGGAGTGACGACCATGCTGACTGCCGCGATGGTGAAGGCGCACGCGCTGCATAGCGGTGCGGACCTCGTCGGGATCGCCTCGATGGATCGCTTCAGCGAGTTGCCGGCCCAGGTCAACCCGCAGTCGATCTTCCCCGAGGCACGCTCGATGGTCGTCCTGGGCTTCCGGCTCTTCCGCGGCATCTTCCGGGGCGTGCAGGAGCAGACCTTCTACACGGCCTACAACCTGATGGGCTACGCCGGGACCAAGTGGGTCTTCCAGCCGATTGCCCTGTGGGGCTTCGTCAAGCAGCTCGAGGATGCCGGCTACGAGGCGGTGCCGATCCCGGACAACTTCCCGTGGAGCCAGATTGACGACCTCGAGCCGGGCGAGCAGGGGCAGGGCTTCATCGATGTCAACCCCTCGCAGTACGGCCGTCGGACCGGCACCTGGAGCCGCCCGGTGGCGCCGGGTCGGGCCGCCCCCGACGTCTTCTTCCAGCTCCGCCTGGCGGCCTACGCGGCCGGCCTGGGCGAGATCGGCTACAGCGGCATGGTCCTCACCCCCGAGTTCGGGCCGCGGCAGATGTTCGCGGCGGTGCTCACCGACGCCGAGCTGACCCCGGATCCGCTCTACGAGGGGCAGCTCTGCGACCGCTGCATGGCCTGCGTGAACGAGTGCCCCGGCGCCGCCATCAGCGCCACGGAGACGACGCGGCTGCGCATCGCCGGCCGCGAGATCGAGGTCGGCCGCCTCGACTTCGACCGCTGCGCGGTGGCCTTCCACGGCGGCGGTGAGCGCGCCGACAACCCCTGGATGGTCACCGACAAGGACCGCGAGGGCTTCAATCAGCAGCCCTACACGGTCTCGAAGAACTACAAGATCGGGCCGGTCCTGCATGGCACCGGCCGCGGCCTGGGCGGCATGCGCGGCTGCCAGATGGCCTGCATGGCGCACCTCGAAGAGCAGGGCAAGCTCAAGAACGTCTTCAAACGGCCCTTCCGCAGCACGGGCGGCGCCGCCCCGGCCTGAACAGTCCACCGACTGCAGGTCGCCAGCTATCCGAGCCAGACAGGAGGGTGCTCATGCTCACCGCTGAACAGGTCAAACGCGTCGCCCGCGAGGCCGGCGCGGATGTCGTCGCCATCGGTTCGACCGACCGCTTCGAGGGCGCGCCGACGCAGATGGACCCGCGCTTCATGCTGCCCAGCGCCCGCAGCATCGTCGCTATGGCCTTCCGACACCCGCGGGGGTGCTTCCGCGGCATCGAGGAGGGGACCTTCTTCACGGCCTACAGCGCCATGGGCTACTCCTCCATTAACTACATCTACCAGCCCCATGTCCTGCACCGCGTCGGGCGCCTG
>JAGVUW010000619.1 GCA_019136035.1 Verrucomicrobiota bacterium
AGCGCCCGCATGCCCACCCTGGAGGGGTGCCAGATCGTAGCCGGGGGTCGCGCGAAAGCCCGACCCCCGGAAACCCGAACCCACAACCCACGCACCCTGAACGGGGTGCCAGAACCGGACCTCCAAACAGCCCTGCCCGAGTGCTCGTTCGGCTTGACCCGGCGCGGGTCTGGGGCCATTGTCACGGAGTGCATTTGGGAGTGCTGCCGGCGATGCCGGCGTCTCCAGGAGAGCCGATCATGACACTGCCGCCGTTTGCGCTGTCTGCCGACCAGGCCGGGACCCTGCCCGCGGCCCTGCCACTCTACGCCACCGCCACCGGCACCCCCGACGGCCAGGCCGTGCCTGACGAGGTCGTCGACAGCCGCGGCGAGGCCTACCTCGACCGCTTCATCGCCCGGGTCGGCCGGCCGACCCTGACCCCGTACCTGCCGCCGCACGGGCGCGCCACCGGCGCCGGGGTCATGATCTGCCCCGGCGGAGCCTACCGCGGCGTGGCCATCGACAAGGAGGGCCATGACATCGCACGGTGGCTGAACAGCTTCGGCGTGGCCGGCTTCGTGCTGAAGTACCGCAGCCCCAGCCCCGACGCCGGTCCGCACTGCCGCCCCGATGGCCCCTGGCGCGACGCCCAGGCCGGCCTGCGCCTCATCCGCGACCACGCCGACGCCTGGGGCCTGCGACCGGGCTCCATCGGCGTCATGGGCTTCAGCGCCGGTGCCCACCTGGCCGCGACGGTCTCGACGCTGACCAGCCTCGACAGCGCCGCCGGCGAGGCCCCCTGCCCCCGGCCGGCTTTCACCATTCTGATCTACCCGGTCATCTCGATGACCGTGCCCGGCCTCTGCCACGAGGGTTCGTGCACAAACCTCCTCGGCAAAGGCGCCCCGGCAGACCTCCGTCAGCGCTTCTCGTGCGAGTGCCAGGTCACCCCCGAGACCCCGCCGGCCTTCCTGGCGCAGACCCAGGACGACGCCGTGCCGGTCGCCAACAGCATCCTGTACTACCAGGCGCTGGCACGGTGCGGGGTGCCGGCCGAGATACACCTCTATCCCGAGGGCGGCCACGGCTACGGCCTGCGCCGCCGCGGCCTGGGCATCGACGCCTGGCCCGAGCACTGCCGCGAGTGGCTCCTGCGGCGACTGGCCTGATCGCCCCTGCGACCGTTCGCAGCGAGACCGGTCCTCTGAGACGGCTTTTCTGGCACCCTTTCAGGATGCAGGGCCGTTGGTTCGTGCTTCCGGGGGTCGTGCTCCGCGCGACCCCCGGCTACGATCTGTGACCCCTCCGGGGTCGGGGCGCATCCTCCGAGACGACTAGTAAGGACAGCCTCATGTGCAACATTGCGGGGTACCTCGGCAGCGAGCGCGCGGCGCCGGTGCTGATTGAGATGATGGCGCGCCAGGAGGGCTGGGGCGGCGGCCACTACACCGGGGCGCCGGTGCTGATTGAGATGATGGCGCGCCAGGAGGGCTGGGGCGGCGGCCACTACACCGGCCTGGCGACGATCGACGACGGTCGCCTGCACTGGCGGAAGCTCGTCGGCGACCTCGACCGACTGCTGACACAGACCGACGCCGCCGACCTCCCCGGCACCATCGGCATCCTCCACAGCCGCAGCCCGAGCGGCGGCGACCGCGAGTGGGGCCATCCCTTCCTCAGCCCCGACGAGAGCCTGGCCTACATCGCCAACGGCCACCGCGGCGCCTTCGCGGCGACCACCGACGTCGACGCCGTGGCCGCGCGCCTGCGCGCCGCGGGGTACGCCTTCCGCTCGCATGTGCCGCAGCCGGTCGGCTCGTACCCGACCCTCGCCGACGGCTCCTGTGTGCACTTCAGCGACCTGATGTGCGGCCTGATCCACCACGAGGCGGCGGGCTGCGGCTCGCTCTGGGAGGGCATGGCACGCGCCTACGCGGCCTTCCCCGGCGAGATTGTCGGCCTGGCCCTGGGCCTGGCTGACCCCGAGGCCATCCAAGTGGCGCGCATCTCGATGCCGATGATGCTCGGGCGCACCGCCACGGGGACCTACCTCGCCACCACGGCGATGGCCTTCCCCGGGAGCACCGCCGACTGGCTGATGGCGGTGCCGGCCAACGCGGCCCTCCGCGTCACCCGGGATGGCTTCGCGGCGCGGCCGCTGGCGCCGCGTCCGGGCCGGCCCGCCGATCCGCTGCCCTGGGGCGCGGTCGAGGCGGCGGTCCTGTCGCGCCTCGCCGATGGCAAGGCGCATGGCATGGGCGCCCTGGGCAAGGCCAGCGCGGCGTGCTGGCCGGAAGGCTGCATACCCCAGTCGGCACTGGTGATCTACGAGATCCTGCGCGGCCTGGAGCGCGCCGGCCGCCTCGAGGTAGTCCGGCAGACCGTCGCCGGCGCCGAGGATGGCCTCACGGCACCACGCTTCAGCGCCCGACTGCGCGACGCCGCCGCGGCGGCTGCACGTACCTGACGCCGCCAGGCGCGCCTGGTGGATTTCAGGCGCGCCGGGCGAAGACGGCGCGGCCCTCGATGCAGTGCGCCATGACCACCACCCAGCCGGCGCTGAGCCAGGCCTGCGCCTGGGGCGTGGTCGGGTCGTTGTGCCACCAGCCGCGATCGGTCTCGGCCGCCGCCGGCAGCTCGCCGCCGACCATCCGCCGCCACTCCCACCAGGTCAGCGTCACCCGCCGCGTCGTCGCCGGCTGTGCCTTCAGCCAGGCGTGCAGGGGCTGGAAGGGGTTGTCGGGGGCGCATCGTGGCGCCGGCCCGGCCAGGCCGCGCCGGGCGCGCTCGGCGTTATCGCCGACGCAGTTGGCGGTCGCCGCGCCGGGGTTGCCGTCGAGGGCCGGGCCGCGGTCGATGTCCTCCAGGACATTGCCCTGCACGACGCAGTCGACCGCCTCGCCGAGGTCGATGCCGCCCTGCCCGTCGTTGTAGACGCTCTGGCGGATGACATTGCCGCTGATGACGTGGCCGCCCGAGCCATGGCAATCGCGGATGCAGAGCGCCCGCTCGGAGTTGTTGGTGAAGAGGTTGCCGCTGACGACCACGCCGCGGCTGTCGCCCTCGATGAGCACCCCGGTGGGTGTGTGCAGGTAGTTCGCGCTGAGGGTAAGGTCGCGGCAGTCGCGGACGCGGATGCCGACGGTAAAGCCCTCGATGGTGTTGTTGGCGATGACGTGCTGGGCGGTGCCGTCGAGGATGATCGCTTCGGCCTGGCCGTAGGCGAGGTGGTTGTTGACGATGCGCACCTCGCGGCAATGCCGCCCGATGTAGAGGTGCTCGCTCTGGACCACGCCGCCGTCACGGCTGCGGGTCTGATTGCCGTGGAAGGTGAGGTGGTGCAGGTTGTCGGCGTGCAGGACGCGCCGGCAGTCCCGCATCCAGCAGTCGCGGATGGTGACATTGGTGGCGTTGGGGGTGACGGTGATGGCCGTGCCGCCGAAGCCGAAGAAGGCGCA
>JAGVUW010000657.1 GCA_019136035.1 Verrucomicrobiota bacterium
CGCCCTCGAGGAGGGCCCCGCGATGGCGCCAGCTGGTCTCCACGAGCACGCCGCGCGAGGCGTCGCGCTGGCGCCAGCGCAGCCCCGGCTCGGGCAGCGCCTCGGCGGCCAAGCCGGCGGGTGCGTCGAGATCGACCGGGCCGGAGGGATCGCCGCCCTCAGCCTGCACCGCCGGCGTGACCTCCAGGCACAGGCCGTCGGCATAACGCACGGCCAGCCGTCCCCCTGCCCTCAGCTCCAGCGACTGCACCGCCATCGCCGCCGCGGCATCGGCGGCCTGACTGTTCGGCGTCGACATGGTCTCGCCCCTCGCACCAGACCCACACACGCGCGGCTCAGAAGACCCTGGCGCCGCTGGCCAGAGAGCGGTAGCTCAGGCTGCGCGCCGGCAGCCAGGCGCCCTTGCGGGCCTCGTCCAGCTCGGGGATGCTCTCGACACGGCCATCGAGGAACTCCCCGAGGCGCTCGGCCAATTCGCGGTAGCGTGCGACCTGGCCGGCAAAGCGAATCTGCAGGACCTCCAGGCCGAACGGCTCGCAGCGTTCCAGCCAGAGCCGGCGGTAGGACTGCGCCAGGGCCTCGAGGTGCGCCACCAGATCCGGCACCGCGTCGCGGACATCGCCGAGGCCCGGCCGGTCGCCGGCGGCGTAGGCATCGAAGAGCTGTGCCGCCAGGGCCGTCTTGGCGGCCATGACCAGGGCCACCAGCCGGGCGTGGTGCAGGTCGCCGGCAGCGCGGTCGCAGCCGTGGGGCGCCAGGCCGTCGGCCACGCGGCGGTACTCGGCGGCGGCCCCGCGCAGGGCCTGGGTGCCATCGCGGGAGGCGTGCCGGAGGTAGATCGCGCAGAGCGGGTCGTCCCAGAGGACGCTGCAGGCCGTGAGGCTGTCGTTGAGGCGCGAGGCCAGGCGGTGCACCGCCAGATCCGAGCCGCAGACCGCCCGGAAGCGCCGCGACAGGATGTCCTCATCGCCGACGCCGGTGCCCCAGGACCGCTCGGCGATGTAGGCCAGGCCCGCCAGGCCCGAGTCGAGTTCCCAGAAGGCGCCGTCGTCGGACCACAGCGCCACCATGAACTCCTTCAGGCCGGCCTGACGGCAGGCCTCGATGCAGGCGCCGCCGTGGCGTTCGGTGCGGCGCCAGTCATGCCAGGGGGTCGGCCAGGTCCACACACCCGAGGCCATCACCGGCTCGCAGCCCAGGGCGCGGTGCCGCTCGATGCGCTCGCGGTAGTGCTCCGGGCTGTCGCTGTAGTAGTAGTCCCAGTAGACCAGATCGAGGTCCTTGGGCAGGCCGGCGCAGACCGCCTCCGGGATCTGGCTGGCGGGGTCGTAGTGGCGCCCGGTGGCGCCGGCCAGGCGGAAGAGCACATCCGACCATATCATCGGCCGCAGGCCATGGCGGCGGCAGATGCCGGCGACCTGGCCGAGGTGCTCGGTGTAGAGATCCAGGCCGGAGCGCGGGCCATGCCGGTCGAGGGCGCGGCCGCGGCCGAGGTCGTAGGTCTCGTCCATGCCGAGGTGCAGTCGCCGCGAGCGCAGGGTCCCGGCCCAGAAGGCGACCATCTTCTCGACCAGGGCCGCGGTGCCGGGGTCGCCGACCAGGAGGGTGTGGTCGGTGTCGCGCAGCGAAAGGTAAGGCGTCCACTTGAGGACCTGCTCGAGGTGCCCGAGGGCCTGGATGCTGCCGACCATCTCAATGCCGAGGCTGGCGGCGTAATCGTCGAGGTCGCGCAGGGCCGCGGCGGTCCAGCCCCCGCGCATGTAGCCGAAGCAGGGCTCATCGGGGAGGCTGTAGCCGGCCTCGGTGTAGAGCATGACGGTGGTGTAGCCGAGGAGGGCCAGGCGGCGCAGCCAGCGGCGCAGGTGTTCCGGCCGGATCGTGGCGTTATGGCCGCAGTCGAGGAGCACGCCGAGGGTATCGAAGGCCGGCGCCTCGGCCAGTCGGCCGCCGTCGGGGAGCAGGCCCGAGAGCATCGCCCCGAGGGCCCGTCCCGCATGCGACAGCCGGCCATAGCGCAGTTGCACGCGGTCGCCATGGCGCTCGCAGACGAAGCCCGCCAGGGCGGGGTCGTGCTCGGCGTGCAGCACCAGACCGGGCGCGGCCGCGCCGCCGGCCGGCGGCAGCTCGGCGATCGGACACTCGACGGCCAGGCCGCGCAGCAGCTCCCCCAGAGCCGGCGGCACACCGGCCGCCTCCCAGTGCAACCGCGGCATACTGGTGCTTGACATGACGCCTCTCCTTAACACACGCGCCGCGGGGCCCGCCCGCCGGCCGGCCACCGCAACTCACGTCCCCGTCGCGTCCGCCGCCAGCGCCGGCAGCCAGCAGGCCGAGCGCGGCGGCAGGGTCAGCCCATCGGAGGGCTCAAAGCGGAGGCCGTCGTCACGATGGATGACGACGCGCTGGGCCTCCCGGGTATAGTTGATCAGGGCCATCCCGGCCTGGCCATTCTCGGCACGCCAGGCGCTGTGCAGCACCGCCGGGCGCGGCACGGTGAAGGGCTCGATGCTCTCCGGGCGCGTGAAGATAGTGCGGGCGATGCAGGTCACGGCCACCTCGCCCACCTCGAGCCGTCCCGGCGCCAGCATCTCGCCCCAGAGGAGCCAGTCGCGGCGGGCGTGGTAGAAGCGCGCCAGGTCGAGGAAGAAGGCGATATCGTCGGCGAACTCCGGGGACGCGAGGTGGCGCCGGGTGAGATTCGTCGCGGTGGGCTGACAGCCGAAGGCGACCGTGCGCGCCACCGCCAGGGCGAACTGGTCCGGGCACAGCCGATGCCAGTCCTTCTCCCGGGTCGGGTCCGGGCGGTGTTCGGGCGGCCAGGCCTCGTCGTACGGGGTGATGCCGTCGAGGTGGGTGTACATCCCGAAGACGGTGGCGCGGCCGTGGTAGACAGCCGGGAACAGCGGGATGACCTCGCCCGGCCGCTCTGTGCTGGTCTGCAGCGAGATGCAGGCCTCGAGGAGGTCCTGGTAGACCTCGGCGACGCCCTCGCTGCTGAGCATCAGCCGCGGGTGTCGTGCCCGTATCGCCTCCAGGAGCCGCCGGAAGCCGGCCGTGCCGTAGTCGCCGCCGCCCGGGGTGTGGCCGTGCTCGAGGCTGTAGCAGGGCACCGTGCCGCCGATGATGGCGACCTGGTCCATGTAGAGGCCGTCCAGGCCGAGGGCCGCGACGCCGTCAGCGGTCTGCAGGGCGCGCCGGTGCCAGCCCTCGGCGGCGCCGCAGACGTGCATCAGACGACGGTTCATCCAGGTGTTGTAGACGTGCCCCCAATATTCGCCGTCGCGTTTGACCAAGGTGCAGGCGCGGCCGGCGTCGGGCCAGTCGGGCTCGTCATGGTCCCAGGACATGCCGTTGGTATAGACCTGCACGGCGACGCCCTGGCGCTGCAGTTCACGCACCGCCGCACGGAAGGGCTCCTCGCCCTGGCGCGGCGGGAAGTAGTCCGGGTAGCCGGTGTCGTAGGGCTTCCTGTGCCACCAGTACCAGTCCAGGGCCACCGGCAGGCCGAGGCGCCGGGCGACCTCGGCCGTGGCCGGGACCACCTCCTCGATACGGCCGCGGTTCCAGAGCCAGCAGGCGGCCTCGGCGATGTACGAGCCGCGGCGTTCGGCCGGACCGCGGCGGGACCAGCGCTGCCGCAGCGCCCAGGGGCGATACAGCCGCGCCGCCTCGTACCAGCCGCCCCGATAAGGCGCCAGGCCCACCGCATACGGCGGGAAGGCCGGCGCGCCCGCCGCCGGACGCGGCAGCACGTGCTCGATGCAGAGCTGCGCCCGGCCGGCACCGACACGCAGGAGCAGCGAGCGCATCCAGCCCGACTCGTCACGCGAGTCCAGGTAGAGACTCCCGGCGGTGCTGACCCAGGCCATGAACTGCATGTGGGCGCGCTGGCGCAGGCTGCCCGCCAGGTCAGGCGCGGCGAGGTGCTCGCGGCAGGGCTCGCGGTAGACCCGCCCGAGGTCGTTGGGGACGACCCACTGCACGCCGGCAGGGTACGGCACCCCGACATCCGGGAAGCGCAGAGCGGCGAAGGTCAGCTCGGTCGGCAGGGCCCGTGGCACGACGCGGCCCTCAAGGCGGCCCTCGCGCAGCGCCCAATGCAGCTCGAGCGCGGCCGGGAAACGTCGGCCGTCCTGATGCTGGAGGCTCTCGACGCGCAGGCAGAGGCTGACGGCGTCGGCCGAGATGACGACGGCGTCGCCGGGGACCACGCTTTCGAGCGCGCCGGCGCTGCCCTCGGCCAGGAGCGACCACCCCGGGCCGGGCGGCGTGAACTCCCACACCGCCGCCGGGCTCTCCAGCCAGAGCAGATGCCCGTGAGCGCTGAAGCCTGCCTGCAGGCCGCTTCCGTCTGCCAGCACGACCGCGCTCTGCCGAACCGGCCCATCCTCACATGGCTGTACCTGCGGCATCGCTCTCTCCCGATGCGGCGCCTCAGCGACTTCCTCAGGTCGGCCGCACGGGCGGCGTCCCGCGCAGACGCGCGATGGTCACGGCCACCGGCGAGACCCGCTCCTGCCCGGGTCGGGTGCTGGCCGATAGCTCCTCGACGGTCTGGTGCAGGGCGAGGCAGGCGGTGGCGTAGTCGACCCCGGCCAGTTCGGCGATCAGCCGCGAGCCGCGGTCGACGAGCTTCTTGTTGGTCGGTTCGACGTTGGCCATCCAGTTGCTGGTCAGCCGCCCGAGGCAGCCCATGGTCGCGGTCGAGACCGTATTGAGCACCAGCTTGATGGCCAGGCGGTGCCAGAGGCCGAGGGGCGTCGAGGCCAGCCGGCAGGGGACGTGGAAGACCGCCTCGACGCCTGGCAGCGCCGGCGCCGAGGGTCCCACCACCGCCGCCAGACGACGCTGGAAGGGCCCCGACAGACGCGCCCACGCCGTCAGCCAGGCGCCAATGCCGTCGCCCGTGGTCTCCGGCGTCAGCAGCACCGCCATCGCCGCATTCGCCGCCGTCTCGTACCGCGACGGGTCGTCCTCGCAGCCGATCTGGAACTTCAGGATCTCCGCCTGACCCAGACGCGGCGGCTGCACCCGCGTCGAGGGCGGGCCGCCCAGAGTGGCGTAGAGCGCCGCGTCCCACTCCAGACAGCGCGGCGCGCGGCCCAGCACCGCCGACCAGGCCGCCGGCGTCGGGCGCGTCGGGTCTTTCACGAAGGCCCATGAGGGCGGCGAGGTGCGGTCATCGCACTTGCGGAACGGTGGCATCATGAAGGTCGGCGAGCGCTCGGTGGTGTCGGTGAAGATGTCCAGCAGGCACTCGGCGGCGACGTAGGTCAGGCGTCCGTGGGCGGCATAGAGGTCCCGCTCGGCGGCCGTCCAGGCCGCCATGGCTGCCACCGCTCCCGGCGTCGCCAGGTCCGCGAGGAGCTCCTGCAGGCGCGCGGTGCCTTCCTGGGGCCGGCGCCAGGGGTCCGGGAGGCCGGCCAGGACCGGCGCCGGCAGGAGGGTCGGGAGGAGGGCGGTGAGGGCCTGGTCGAGGGCCATGCCGACCGCCAGGAGCTCGGCGGTGGTCGCCTGCATGCGGGTCGAGCCGGCGACGGCCATCGGGCCCGAGCTCAGATCCAGGACCGTCACGCCGGGGTCCTCGATCACCTGACGCGAACGCTCGATGTGCTGTGACAGGACTGCCGCCGGGTTGTTGAAGGCGAAGAAGACCCTCAGGCCGCGCTCCCGGGCCTCGAGGATGGTGCCGATCACCGACGAGGTCTCGCCGCCCTCGCTGATCGCCACCAGGACATCGCCGCGGGTCAGGCCGGCCTCGACGACCTGCCGCCGGCCGAAGCTGGCGTAGTCCTCGAAGTTCTCCACCGAGCGGATCAGGGCGTAGTCACCGCCGGTCATGATGCTGCAGACCCGCTCGGACTGCGCCGCCGCCAGCGCCCCCAGCTCGGGATGACGTGCCGCGAGGCCGGACCAGGCATGCCGCCAGCAGGCCTCCAGGAGGATACTCAGGCGGCCGGTGGCGCCGCACCCGGAGAAGCAGATCCTGGCGTTGCCGCGCAGGGCCGCGGTGAGCGCCGCGACCAGGGCGGCGTACTCGGCACTGGCGAAGATCCGCCGGGAGGCGACGAGGACATCCTCATCGACGCCCTGGAGAAGCCGTATGCCCGCCGGCAGATCGCGCTGCAGGACCTCGGCCAGGCCGGTGGTCCGCGGATGCGACTGCTCGGTCGGCAGGACCCCGAGGTGGAACTGTGTCTCGTGCTTGAGGAAGTGCTCGGCGCGCTGGCGATAGGTGTCCATGCAGGGCTCAGGTTGGGGTGGAGGATGGCAGGCGATCGGCCGTGGCAACGGCCGCCGTTGGTGTAGCGGTGGAATCGCAGGCAGATGGGTGACCCGCCGACGCCGGCGGCGCCGCGGTCGCGGCCTCATCGGCCGCCCCGGCGGGCGGTGTGGCGGTGCTCTGCCGCCAGATCAGCTCGTGCGCCAGGCGCAGACTCTCGACCGACCGGCCGCTCCGGCTGGCCTCGAGGATCAGGCGGGCCGCCGCCTGGCCGGCCAGGCGTACCGGGAAACGCACCGTGCTGATCGCCGGGGTGACGAGGGCGCTGAACGGCGCGTCGTTGAAACCGCTGACACTCACGTCCTCCGGCACCCGCAGGCCAAGCCGCTGAGCGACCGAGATGACCTGCAGCGCCAGGGTGTCGTCGAAGCAGATCACCGCCGTCGGACGCGGCCGGCAGCCCAACGCCGACACCGCGGCCCGCTGGGCGGCCTCCGGGTTGTAGTTGGTCTCGAAGTCGGGAATCGACTCCAGGCGCAGGCCGTAACCCGACAGGGCCTCGGCGATACCGAGGCGTTTCTGACGGTCGTTGTGCTGATGATGACCCGACACCAGTGCCAGCCGGCGATGCCCCAGATCGAGCAGGCGACGGACCATGGCGCGGGCCGCGCCGCGGGGGTCCAGGCAGACCGCCGGGCCGGGAAGATCCGACTCCATCACCGTGACATGCGGCAGGCCAAGCCGCTCCAGACAGGCGATGTCGTCACTATCAACATTAAAAGGAATGACAATCACGCCGGACATATCGCGACAGAAGGCCGCCGGCCAGGACTGCACCGGGGCACCGGTCAGACACAGGTGGCTGCCCAGGCCGGCCAGGTGCTGGTCCGCGCCTGCCATCAGGTCCACGATGTACGGGCTGCTCGCCTTCTCCAGGTCTCGCAGCCAAAGCGCCACCGGCTTCGCCCGAGCCTGCGGCACAACGAAGGTGCCGCGGCCCTGCTGGCGATAGATCAGGCCGTCGCCCTCGAGACGCCCGAGGATCACCCGCACCGTCATGCGGCTGACACCATAACGCTCGCCCAGGCAGCGCTCGGAGGGCAAGGACTCGCCGACGGCGTAGCGGCCTTCGCGGATCTCCTGGCTGAGCGCCTGGACCGCCCTGCTGGTGATGGAATCGCGCCGTGCCACGCCTGCGCCTCGCCGTTGCCGGCCCGTCCCTCCGGGCCGCCCCGTCTTGTATATACATTTCAAGTTAAGCCGGCAGGACAGGCTTGTCAAGGCAACCAAGAGGGCGAAGCGCGTGGGGGGGCAATCCGACGGATCCGGCTGATCCGACGGATCCGGCTGATCGGCCGCGGCTGGTGCCCTGCCCCGGCGTCACGATGGGCCGGGGTACGGGGCTCTCATTCGAACTGCCGGCGGAACTCGTCCAGGCGGCGTTTGAGGTCGTCGATCTCGGCGCGGAGGGCAGCGATCTCGGCCTCGATGCGGCCGAGGCGGCTCTCCTCGGCCTCGACGGCAGCGCGGGCCGGCTCGGGCGCCGGGGCGAGCGCCTCGGCGGCAGGGAGCTCGGGCTCGCCGCAGAGGCAGTGCATGAAGCGCGGCTCGTGCGTCCGCGGCAGGAGGGGCAGTCTGACGGCGAGGGGGCCATCCGGCCAGCCGACGAGCTGGTGCAGGGCGGTCTCGGCCTCGGCGATGGTCGCGAAGGGGTGCAGGCGGCCGCTGCGGCCGCGGATCTCGCCGGCGGTCTGGGGGCCGCGCAGGATGAGCAGGCAGAGGGCCGCGACCTGGTCGGGCGTCAGGGCGACCATCTCGGCGAGGCGGTGTTCGTATTTTGGCACGCGGCTGCCGGATGAGTGGACCATCCAGGCGAGCTTCTTCTCGCGCAGGCCGTCGAGGCCGCGGACGACGGTCTTCTCGTCGTACTCCACCACCGGCTCGCGGTTGCTCTTCTGGTTGCAGGCCAGAGTCAGGGCATTCAGCGAGAGCGGGTAGTACTCCGGAGTCGTGATCTGCTTCTCGATCAGGCAGCCAAGAATCCGCGCTTCGACGTCAGTCAGTAGCACCATGCCTCAGTCCTTGTTGACCCATAGGGCGTTGGGCATGAAACGCCGATGTCAGGCCACGTGACCGTCGACAAAGGCGAAGTCCACGCCGCCGTTGTGGCGCCACGAGACGAAGGGCGCCGTGCCGGACCACTGCGTGCTGGACCCGGAGATGTGGTAGTAGTAGCGGGTTGCGGCCGGGGCGGGGGCCCATCGGCACGGCGCGACCCACTCGTCGGAGTCTCGATGCAGAAGGGCGCCCCCCAACTCGCGGGCGCGGGTCACTTCCTGTTCCACCAGAGCGCCGTCGGCATGAAGCGTTTCTGCCAGGCGACGTGGCCATCGACGAAGGCAAAGTTGACACCGCCGTTGTGCCGCCACACGACAAAGGGCGCGGCGCCCTGCCAGGTCGAGGTCGACAGCGAGATGTGGTAGTAGTTGGCATCCACGAACTGGAAGACCTGGCTGGGGCGCTCGTAGGTCGCGAAACGCGCCCAGTCGTACCCGACCGAGGGGGTGCCGGTGGGGCTGTTCAGGTAGCCGAAGCCCATGTTCTGGCCGTAGCCGCCCCAGTTGTGGCTGCTGGCGTAGGTCCACGTGGTGGCCGCGCCGGCCGGGACGCCCTCTTCGTTGTAGGCGCCCGGGCACATCGGGTTGCTGGGAACCGCGCCAGCGCCATACTCGGCCTTGGAGAACATCGGCGGGCTGTACGAGTAGTAGAACTGGTAGTAGTACCGCATCGTCGACGGGTAGGCATCCCAGCGGCACGGCCCCACGTAGTCGTCGTAATCATCGCCGTACATATGGGCGCTCAGGCTCATCTGCTTGAGGTTGTTCATGCAGCTCGCCTGGCGCGCCTTGGCGCGCGCCGTCTGCAGGGCCGGCAGGAGCATGCTCGCCAGGATCGCGATGATCGCGATCACCACGAGGAGCTCGATCAGGGTGAAGCACCTGCGCTGTCGACGTGCGTCTTTCATGGCCTCGGCGTGCCCCCTTCGTTCAGGTTGACGGACCGCGGACACTCACGACGCTCTCATACTACCACCATCCCCCGGGCCAATCAACATCGCCGCAAAAAAGAAACCGCGGCGCGAGTGTGAAGGCACTCGAGCCGCGGCGGATCCAGCACAGCGCTGCCGACCGGCGGGGGCGGATCAGTTCATGTTGTACCACAGCGCCGTCGGCATGAAGCGCTTCTGCGAGGCGACATGGCCATCGATGAAGGCGATGTTCATGCCGTTGTTGTGGCGGAAGACAACAAAGGGCGTGGCGCCGCCCCAGACCGAGCTCGAGGACGAGATGTGGTAGTAGTAGGCATCGACGAAGTGGAACACCTGGCTGGGCCTCATGAACCCGCCGAAGCGTCCCCAGGGGTTGCCGGGGGTGCCGGTAGCGCTGCTGAGGTAGCCGAAGTTCTGGTTCTGGCCATAGCCGCCCCAGTTGTGGTTGCCGGCGTAGGTCCAGGTCGCGGCCGCGCCCACCGGCGTGCCCTCTTCGTTGTAGGCGCCCGGGCACATCGGGTTGCTGGCGACCGCGCCGCTGCCATATTCGGGCTTGGAGAACATCGGCGGGCTGTACGAGTAGTAGAACTGGTAGTAGTACTGCATCGTGGCCGGGTAGGCGGCCCAGCGGCAGGGGGCGCCGTAGTCGTCGTAGTCATCGCCGTACATGTGGGCGCTGAGGCTCATCTGCTTGAGGTTGTTCATGCAGCTCGCCTGGCGCGCCTTGGCGCGCGCCGTCTGCAGAGCCGGCAGGAGCATGCTCGCCAGGATCGCGATGATCGCGATCACCACCAGCAGTTCGATCAGCGTAAAGGAGCGCGGGGGGCGTTGTCTCTGATTCATCACGGTCCAACCGTCCTCTTGTGTGTTGCAGACCATTGCACCTGAACGACAAACAGGACCCGAACCAGGCTACGGCCGGCGGGCACCTCCTACCCATAGCACCAGTGGCGCAATTCTCAAGCCGCAGCGCTGCGCACGGGGCGTTGCCGTAGAAACGGCCGGGCGCTGGGCTATGTTGGTCGCGCGGCGCTTTTTGGGGCGCTCCGGGCCTGTCGTGGCGACCGGCACCGGAGCGGCGCCGGCCCCGGCAACACGGCCGCCCGGTGGTCTCGTTGCCCGAACACACGCGCGCGACGCATGGAAAGGACATCGTGTTCATCGAGCTTCTGGCGAGGGATCCGGCGCGTTTTGTGGCCTGGGTCACGATCGTGGCCTTCTCGGTCTGCGTGCATGAGACCGTCCATGCCTGGGTGGCCTTCCATCAGGGCGACGACACGGCGGTCCGTCTGGGCTTCGGCGCCATGGATCCGCGCCGCCTGATGGGGTGGCCCTCGCTGATCGCACTGGTGCTGTTCGGGATTGCCTGGGGTGCAGTTCCGGTGAACCCATCGCGTCTGCGTCGGCGCTGGAGTGAGGCGGCGGTATCGCTGTCGGGTCCCTTCTCGAATCTGGTGCTGGCCTGCCTCTTTGCCCTGGGCGCGGTGGCGGTGGCGCGCCTGGCACCGCACGCCGCGCCGCTGTCGCTCGTGCTGGTCAGCGGCCTGGAGGCGAACTGCATCCTGGCCCTGCTGAATCTGCTGCCGGTGCCGCCCTTCGACGGCTGGTCTGCGGTCACCCTGCTGGTGCCGCCGGCGCGCCGCCTGGCGCCCGAACAGGTCAACGTCGTGAGCTGGGTCCTGATCGCGCTGGTGCTGTTCACCCCCGCGAGCAGTCTGCTCTGGAACTGGTCCGACCGCCTGGCACAGACCATCGCCACCGCCGCCGGGGCCGCCCTGCCGGGCTGACCGGCACGGTGCCCGGCTCCGCTGAGGAGAATCCGCCATGTCGCGCAAACTGGTCTTGGCCGTCCTGCCGATCCTGGCCATCATCGCCATACCCCTGATGCTGCGCCGCACCGAGGTCGAAGACAGCGCCAGCAGCCTGCAACTGGTGGTGGTCAGCCCGCACAACGAGGCGATACGCTTCGAGTTCGAGCAGGCCTTCCGCCGACACTGCGCCGAGAACCTCGGCCTCGATGTCGATATCGACTGGCGCGCCCCCGGCGGCACGACCGAGATCGTGCGCTTCCTCGAGAGCAGCTACCTCGCCGCCTTCCGGCTCCTCTGGGAGGCCGACGGG
>JAGVUW010000515.1 GCA_019136035.1 Verrucomicrobiota bacterium
GGACCTGGCGCGCCAGCGCGGCTACACGGCGGGGACCTTCAGCTTCAACTCCGGCACCGGGCGCTGCCCGACCTGCGGCGGCACCGGCTTTCAGCACATCGAGATGCAGTTCCTCAGCGATGTCTACCTGCGCTGTCCGGACTGCCAGGGCCAGCGCTACCTCCCGGAGGTCCTCGAGGTGCGCCTGGAGGATGGCCGTTCGATTGCCGATGTCCTGGAGTTGACGGTGGCGGAGGCCTGTGGCGTCTTTGCGGACGACGCGGCTCTGCTGGGGGCCTTGGAGCCGTTGCAGGCGGTGGGCCTGGAGTACGTCCGTCTGGGCCAGCCGGTGACGACGCTGAGCGGTGGCGAAGCGCAGCGTCTGAAGCTCGCCGGGCATCTGGGGAAGATCACGGGCCGGCAGAGCGGCGGGCCGATGCTGTTCCTCCTGGACGAGCCGACGACGGGGCTGCATTTCCAGGACATCGAGCGGCTGCTGCAGGCGTTGCGGCGGCTGGTGGCGGTGGGTCACTCGGTGGTGGTGATCGAGCACAACCTCGACGTCATCGCGGCGGCCGACTGGGTCATCGAGCTCGGCCCCGAGGGCGGCGATGCCGGCGGGCGTCTGGTGGGTGAGGGCACGCCCGCGGCGATCAAGGCGCAGGCGGGCAGCCACACCGGCGCGGCCCTGCGCGACTACGACCGCGTCCTGGCCGGGGGCGCCGGGGGCCTCGCCGAGGCCGCGCCCGTGGCGGCCCCGGCGGCACCGGCGCCGACCGCGGTGACCATCCGCAACGCCCGCGAACATAACCTCAAGGGCATCGACCTGAGCCTGCCGCACGGCGCCTTCACCGTCATCACCGGCGTCAGCGGCAGCGGCAAGAGCACGGTGGCCTTCGACATCCTCTTTGCCGAGGGCCAGCGCCGCTACCTCGAGTCGCTGAATGCCTACTCGAGGCAGTTTGTGCAGCCGGCGGCGCGGGCCGATGTCGACGACGTCCTCGGCGTGCCGCCGACCGTCGCCATCGAGCAGCGCACCAGCCGCGGCGGTCACAAGAGCACCGTCGCCACGGTCACCGAGATTCACCACTTCCTGGCCGGACCGGTCGATATCCTGGCGCCCCTGGTGGTGGCCCGCAAGGGCCTCTACACCGACCTCGCGGCCTGGGTCGCCAGGAAGGGCTTCGACAGGCTCCGCGTCGACGGGCGCTGGGTCCCGACTGAGGCCTGGCCGCGCCTGGACCGCTATGTCGAGCACGACATCGACCTCCCGGTGGGCCGCCTCGACCTGCGTTCCGCGCCTCTGGCGGCCGTGCAGGAGGCCGTCGCGCGCGCGCTGGACTTCGGCGGGGGATTGCTGCGCTGTCTGCAGGCCGACGGCACCGCCCTCGTCTTCTCGACGCACCGCAGTTGTCCAGAGTGCGGCCGGTCCTTCCCCGAGCTGGACCCGCGCCTGTTCTCGTACAACAGCCGACATGGCTGGTGTCCGGCCTGCTGCGGCACCGGCCGGCAGCTCGAGGGCTTCGACGCCGAGCAGACCGGCGAGGAGTCGCAGTGGTCTGAGGCCGACCACGCCGCGGCGGGGCCCTGTCCGGTATGCGCCGGGCGGCGGCTCTGTCCGGAGGCCCTCGCGGTGCGTTTCCGTGACTACGGCCTGGCGGACCTCTCGGCGCTGAGTGTGGCGGCGGCCGAGGGCGTCTTCCGGTCACTGGATCTGGATGACCGTGAGGCGGCGATCGGTCGCGACCTGATTGCCGAGATTGTCTCGCGGCTGGCCTTTCTGCGCGAGGTTGGCCTGTCGTATCTGAGCCTCGACCGCGGGGCGCCGACCCTGAGCGGCGGCGAGGCGCAGCGCATCCGCCTGGCCGCCCAGCTCGGCTCGAATCTGCGCGGCGTCTGCTATGTCCTGGATGAGCCGACCATCGGCCTGCATCACCGGGACAACCAGATGCTCCTGGCGACCCTCCGGCAGCTCCAGGCCAAGGGCAACACCGTGGTCGTCGTCGAGCATGACGAAGCGGCGATGCGGGCGGCCGACCACCTCATCGACCTCGGCCCCGGCGCCGGGGTGCACGGCGGCCGCGTCGTCGCCGCCGGGACGCCGGACGAAGTCGCGGCCCATCCCGAGTCGGTGACCGGGCGCTTCCTGCGGGAGCCCCTGCAGCACCCATTGCCCGGGGGGCACCGTCCGACCGGCCGGAGCTCGACGACGTGGCTGAAGATCCGTGGCGCCACGATGCACAACCTGCGCCGGGTCGGGACCGCGATACCGCTGGGCCGGCTGGTCTGTGTCACCGGCGTCAGCGGCAGTGGCAAGAGCACGTTGGTCCGGGAGGTCCTGTGCCGGAGCCTCGCTGCGTGTCTGACGGCGCGGCAGGAGCGCCGCGAGGCGCCGCGGCGGGGCTACGGCTGCACGGCCCTGGAGGGCTGGGAGGGCCTCGGACGCGTCCTCGAGGTCGACCAGACGCCGATCGGCAAGACGCCGCGGTCCTGCCCGGCCACCTACGTCGGCTTCTGGGACGACATCCGGCGGCTCTTCGCCGAGATGCCCGAGGCGCGCCTGCGCGGCTGGTCGCCGGGGCGGTTCTCGTTCAATGTCGCCGGCGGGCGCTGCAGTGAGTGCGATGGCCAGGGCGTGCAGCGCATCGAGATGAGCTTCCTCCCCGACGTGGCGGTGCCCTGCGAGGCCTGCCACGGCCAGCGCTTTACGCCCGAGGTCCTGTCGGTCACCTTCAAGGGCCGGTCGGTGGCCGACCTCCTGGCGATGACGGTCGCCGACGCGGTGCCGTTCTTCGAGAACCGCCCGGCGATCCACCGGCCGCTCTGCCTGTTGCAGGATGTCGGCCTGGGGTACCTGACCCTGGGTCAGCCGAGCCCGACCCTGAGCGGCGGCGAGGCGCAGCGCATCAAGCTGGTGACGGAGTTGGCG
>JAGVUW010000190.1 GCA_019136035.1 Verrucomicrobiota bacterium
GCACTGCCGGCGCCAGCGCGTCTTCCCGGAAGCCCTGCGCGCCAGCCTGCTCGAGCCCCAGCGCGATGTCAAACTCGTCCCCGACGGCCAGGGCGGCTGGAGCCTCTGGCGGGCGGCCTACGAGGAGCCGCGCTTTGTCGATGTCCTCGACGGCCGCCAGAATGTCTGGACGATCACCAACGACCAGGCGGAGCCCTGCCGCCTCGGCGTCGAGATCATCCGCGGCGCCAACGAGGCCCCTGCGGCCGACTACGACGCCGCCGGCGGCGTCACCCTCGAGCGCTTCGAGGACCGCGCCCCCTACGCCGCCAGCGCCGAGAATACCTACGAGGCCTTCGTCGTCGGCGCCGACCGCGTCCTCACCCCGGACGGCGTCGTGCGCCGCGGCCTGACGCAGCGCTTCGCCATCAGCGCCGAGGGCGCCAAGGTCGGCAGCGCCTGTGCTGTGATGACCGCCGAGAACAGCGGCGGCCCCGAGGCCTGGAGCGGCATCGGGCGACGCTTCACGCCGCCCCTCGACCTCAGCGCCCAGCGCGCCCTGGCCCTCTGGATCCACGGCGATGGCAAGGGCGAGATCGTGCGCGTGCAGTGCCGCGATACCCAGGGCCGCCATGCCGATTGGCGGCCGGCCATGACCTACAAGGGCTGGCGACTCCATGTCTTCCCGATGGCCGACGCCGCCGACTTCGATTGGCGACAGGTCGCCTTCCTTCTCCTCTACTTCAACAGCGTGCCGGCGCAGGCCAGCGTCGAGGTCCGTTTCGATGACCTACGCGCCCTCCCGGCACTCCTGCCCCTGACGCCGCTGCGCCAGCCGAGCCTCGCCATCGGGGCGGCCACGCTCACCTACGACGTCACCCTGCAGCCGCGACAGGGCCTCACCGACGAGGGCCCCGGCGGGGTGCGCTTCTGGCCCGGCAGCATGGCGCCGGCGCTACCGGTCGCCACTCTCGGGAAGGCCCTGGAACTCCCGCCGGGCACGAGCACGATCACCCTCTCGAGCGCCCCCGGTGAGCCCTTCCCGATCGGCACCCAGGTGCTCCTCTACCGCCTCTGGCCGCCGCGCCCGTAGCGTCGGCCCGGCCGTTTGCGGCGGCTGGGTCGGCGGGTACATTAGGTGATGCCCGAGGTGCGGGCATATCCAGCAACCCAGGCGGCTGGGTCGGCGCTCGTGGGGGGTCTGCCGACGTTGCGGCCGCTGTCGTGGAGACGCCGCATGCGGTGCATCCGTCCGATCCTGGTGGCCCTTGTCAGCCTGGCGGCCGTGTCGGTTCCCGTGCATGGCTTCAGCCTCTGGCCGTTCAAGAAGGCGCCGGCGGCCGAGCCCGGCCCCGAGACCGCGATCGACGGCGTCAAGAACCCGAGCAGCGTCCCGCGGGCGACCGCGCCGGCGGTCGAGACGCCCTCGGTGGAGCGCCTCGAGAAGCTCGCCAAGGAGGGCAGCTCCGGGGCGCAGCTCGCCCTGGGCAAGATCTACTTCGAGGGCCAGACCGGGGTCAAGAAGGACCCCAAGAAGGCGGCAGCGCTGTTCCGCCAGGCGGCCGAGCAGGGCAACGCCCGGGCGCTGTTCAACTACGGTGTCTGTCTCGACGGCGGCATCGGTGTCGCCAAGGATGCCCAGGAGGCCATGGCCTACTACCGCCGTGCCGCCGACCTGGGTGTCCCCGAGGCGCAGTTGAACCTGGCGCTCATGCTCGAGGAGCGCGGCGCCTATGCCGAGGCGCTGACCTACTACCGGCGCCTGGCCGAGGAGTCGTCGCATCTGGGCGCGATGCGCAAGGTGGCCGATCTGCTCCTGAGTGGCAAGGCCGGCGCCCGTCAGCCGGCCGAGGCGGTGCGCTACCTGCGCTCGGCGGCTGAGCGTGGCGACAGCCGCGCCCAGGTGCGCCTGGCCGACTGCTACCAGCGCGGCGAGGGCGTCGCGGCTGACCCGCGTGAGATGTTCGTCCTGCTGACCTTGGCGGCCCAGGATGGCGATGCCGAGGCCCAGGCCAAGCTGGCCTACTGCTATGCCAAGGGCATGGGTACGGCGCCGAACTCCGACATCGCCTTCGCCTGGTACCAGCGCAGCGCCGAGGCCGGCTATGCGCCTGGCCAGGTGGCCCTGGGTAACTGTTACCTGCAGGGCCAGGGCGTCGAGCGCGATCCGGTCAAGGCCGTCGAGTGGTTCCGTCGTGCCGCCGAGCAGGCCGACTCCATGGGCGAGTTCAGCCTCGGCGTCGCCTACGAACTCGGCCGCGGCGTCACTGCCGACGCCGCCGAGGCGGTGCGCTGGTACCGGCGCGCCGCCGAGCAGGGCTACGTCCTGGCGCAGTACAACCTCGGCGTCGCCTGCCTGGAAGGCCGCGGCGGGCCGCAGGACCTCGCCGAGGCGGCCAGGTGGTTCGCCGCGGCGGCCCAGCAGGGCTCCCCGGAGGCCCTCCTGGCCCTCGGGAGGTGCCTCCTGAATGGCCAGGGCCTGGCGGCCGACCGCGAGCGTGCCCGGGAGTGCTTCCGCCGCGCCGCCGAGATGGGCCTCCCGGCGGCGTCCGAGGCGCTCCGGACGCACTTTGGCGAGCCCTGACGCGCTTCGGGCGTCGGGGCGGTGGTGGCGAGACGAGCGACCCCGGGGGGCCGTGGCGGCATTGCGTGCCGCCGCGCTGCCGGCCCGGGTGGGGGTGCCGCGCGGGCGGTGCCCTGGCGGTGCGGCCCGTGTGGCCGGCCGCGTGTGGAGAGTCAGACCATGACAGCACAATCAAGCGAGGTCGAGCGGGTCGGCGTACGCCAGATCCGGAAGATGGCGGCCGACGGCCGGCGTATCGTCGCCGTCACGGCCTACGACGCCCTCATGGCACGCCTGGCCGATCAGGTCGGCGTCGACCTGATCCTGGTGGGCGATTCCCTGGGCATGACGGTCCTGGGTTACGAGACGACCATCCCGGTGACCCTGAACGACATCGTGCATCACACCGCCGCGGTCCGGCGCGGGGTGCGTCGGGCGATGGTGGTGGGTGACATGCCCTTCCTGACGGTGCAGATCAGCCCGGATGAGGCGTTGCGCAACTGCGGCCGTGTCCTGCAGGAGGCCGGTGCTGACGCTATCAAGCTGGAGGGCGGCGAGCGCATGGCGCCGACCATCCGCCGCCTGGTCGACTGCGGCATCCCCGTGCTCGGCCACATCGGCATCCTGCCGCAGGCCATCAAGGCCGAGGGCGGCTATCGAGTGCAGGGCCGCACGCCGGCGTCAATCGCCCAGATGCGCCGCGATGCCCTGGCCGTGCAGGAGGCCGGCGCCTTCGCCATCGTCCTCGAGGGCATCGCCATGGACCTCAGCCGTGAGATCAGCGGCAGCCTCGAGATCCCGACCCTCGGCATCGGCGCCGGACCGCACTGCGATGGCCAGATGCAGGTCATGCACGATATCCTCGGGCTCTTCGAAGACTTCGTGCCGCGCCACACCAAACGCTACGCCACTCTCGCCGACCAGATCCGCAAGGCCCTCGGCGCCTACCGCGATGAGGTCCAGTCCGGCGCCTTCCCGACCGAGGAGCAGTCGTTCCAATGATCATCTGCCGCAGCATTGACGCGATGCGTTCCCAGGTCCGCGCCTGGCGTCGCGAGGGCCTGCGCATCGGCTTTGTGCCGACCATGGGCTTCCTGCATGAGGGCCACCTCTCCCTGGTCGACGCGGCGGCCCGTCGCGCTGACCGCGTCGTCGTGAGCATCTTCGTCAACCCGACGCAGTTCGGCCCGAATGAAGACTTCGAGGCCTACCCGCGTGACGCCGCGCGCGACGAGGCCCTCTGCCGCGCCCGCGGCGTGCAGGCGCTGTTCTACCCGGAACGCGCCGTCATGTACGCGGCCGATCACAGCACCTGGGTGGTCGAGGAAGCCCTGACGACGGGCCTCTGCGGCCGCTCGCGGCCGGTGCACTTCCGGGGCGTGACGACGGTCGTGACGAAGCTCTTCAATATCGTCCAGCCCGACGTCGCGGTCTTCGGCCGCAAGGACGCCCAGCAGGCCCTGGTGATCGAGCGCATGGTCCGCGACCTGGACATCCCGGTCGAGGTGGTCGTGGCGCCGATCTGCCGCGAGGCCGACGGCCTGGCCATGAGTTCGCGCAATGTCTACCTCAGCCCCGACGAGCGTCGCCGGGCGCTGTGTCTGTCGCAGGGCCTGCGGGCTGCCGAGGCGCGGGTGGCCGCCGGCGAGCGCCGGGCGGGGGTGCTGTGTGCCGACCTGGCCGCGGCGATCCAGGCCGCCGGGGGGCGCGTCGACTACGTCGAGTGCGTCAGCCGCCGCACCCTGGCGACCCTGACTGCCCTCGACGAGCCGGCCCTGCTGGCCGTGGCGGCGTTCTTCGGCAGGACGCGCCTCATTGACAACGCCTACCTGGGGTGACGGGACGCCGCCGCGGCCGCGACGCCGCCGTCGTCCAGCCATGAAGACATTCACGAGAATCCTCCTGTTGACAGCGCTCCTCCTGGCGGTCCTGACCGCCGGCCTGCTCCTGGCCGGCCTGCAGGTGCGCCGGGCCGGCCAGGCCGCGACCCTCCTGGCGCTCTGCCAGGACCTCCGCGCCGAGGTCCTCCTGACGGCCACCTACGCCGCCGACCTGGTCAGCGCCCGCCAGCGTGCCGACGGCCTGGTCGAGCAGGAGTCGATACGCCTCCTCGAGGGCAGCATCGCCCACTCGCGCGATCTGCTCGGGCGGCTCCCCCCGGCGCGGCCCGGCCTCGGCGTCGCTCCCGACAGCGACGAGGCCCGCGGCCTCATGGAGGCCGCCGAGCTCTGGCGACGCACCTGCGACGCCGCTGAGTCGGTCGTGGCCAGCCGGGCGGTGTCGCACCACCTCGAGGCGGTGCGCAGTCACTCGGTCGACCTGGTGCAGCGCCTGAAGGCCCTCGCGGCCGTCGCCGAACGCCGCCACAGCGCCAGCCGCGGCGGCGCCGCCGGGGTGCTCGTCGGCACCGGGCTGACCATGGCCCTGCTGCTGGCCCTCGGCCTCTGGCGCCTCCAGGTCGAGGTCTTCGCTGACATGCGCCGTACCGTCGAGAGCCTGCAGCTCCTCGGCAGCGGCAACCTCTCTGCCGAGGTCCGCCTCCCCGTCGAGGGCTGCGGCGAGTTCCGGCAGGTGACCCACTACCTGAACCGCTTCCTGGAGCGCATCCGCGACGCCGACCGCACCAAGGACCGCTTCCTGGCCGCGATGAGCCACGAGATACGCACCCCGATGAACGGCGTCATCGGCTTCCTCGGGAACCTCCGCGAGACGCCCCTGAATGAACAGCAGCGCCAGTACGTGCGCGTCATCGAGTCCAGCGCCCGCAGCCTGCTGCGCGTCATCAACGAAATCCTCGACTTCTCCAAACTCAGTGCCGGCCGCATGGACCTCGAGGAGGTCGCCTTCGACCTGCCGCGCCTCGCCGAGGACTGCGTCGCCATGGCGCGGCAGGTCGTGCGCGGCAAGCCGGTCAAGGTCCACCTCGACCTCGAAGGCCTGGAGGGCGTCATCATCCGCGGCGACCCGACACGCCTGCGGCAGGTCCTCGACAATCTCCTCGGCAACGCCGCCAAGTTCACCGACCGCGGCGAGGTCCGGCTGCGCCTCGAGGCCTCGCCACAGGGCGACGACGCCCTCGAGGTGCGCCTCGCGGTCAGCGATACCGGCATCGGCATCACGCCCGAACAGCAGGCCGAGCTCTTCCGGCCCTTCACCCAGGCCGAGGCCGGGACGACCCGCAAGTACGGCGGCACCGGCCTCGGGCTGTGCATCGCCGCCAGCCTGGTCGAACTCATGGGCAGCCGCCTCGAGGTCGAGAGCCGCCCCGGCGAGGGTACCACCTTCCGCTTTGTCCTGCACACGCGCACCGCCCGCCCCGAGGAGCAGGTCCACCTCTCCGGACACTACCGCATCGCCTTGCCGACCGGGGCGTTGCGCTCGTACTGGGCCCTCCTTGTCGATGACACCCCGACGAACCTGTTCCTGATGGAGACCATCTGTCAGAGCATCGGCCTGCCCTACCGCACCGCGACCAACGGCCGGGAGGCGGTCGACCTGGCCCGCGAGCAGCGCTTCGACCTGATCTTCATGGATATCCAGATGCCGGTGATGGACGGCTATACCGCCATCCGCGAGATCCGCCAGCTACCCAACAGCGGCGGTACCCAGATCATCGCCCTCACCGCCAGCGCCTTCCAGGAAGACGTCGACCGTGCCCTCGGCGCCGGCTCCACCGGCTTCCTGGCCAAGCCCTTCGAACGCGACCACCTGCTCCTCTGCATCGCCCAGCATCTCGATGTGACCGTGCTGCGCGAGCTGCGCGAGCCCGTTGAGGGCGGCCAGGACAGCCGCGAGGAGGTCCTCGTGCGCCAGATGTATGACTTCATGCGCGAGCAGTACCAGATCAGCCTGGGCGAGATCAAGATGGTCCTGGCACAGGCCGTCTCCGACTGGCGACCCCTGCTCGATGACCTGCGCGTCTTCGCCCGCCGCAGCGATTGGCAGGGCGTACGCGCCATCATGCACCGCCTCAAAGGACAGCTCGCCGCGATCGGGCTGCTCGCCTTCGCCGAACGCGCCGGCGGCATCACCGCGGCCATCCGCGCTGAACAGACCGCCACCCTGCAGGCCGGCATCGAGACCTTCACCGCCGACCTCGGCGCTGTCTTCAAGGTCCTGGAGCAGGAGGTGACCCTGGACACCCGGCCGGCCCCGCCACCGCCCTGATGGTCCACGGCAGTCCACGGCATGCCGTGGACCCACGAGGGGAAGCCTTGCCGGCGCTCTTCTGTGGGTCCACGGCATGCCGTGGACTACGCCGTGGACTACAGGGGCATATCCGCCGGGCCGAGGATGTTCGGGCAGGATGGGAAGCGCTCGCGGGCCAGGTCGGCCAGGGCGCGGCCCTCGAGCGGGTGGACCCAGTCGGGCTGGACCTCGGCCGCCGGCACCAGGCAGAAGTCCCGTTCGAGGAGTTCGCGGGCCGGGAGGTCCTCGGCCGGCTCGACGCGGTCGCCATAGGCGAGCAGGTCCAGGTCCATGGTGCGCGGCGCGAAGCGCCGCTGCGGGTCGCGCCGGCGGCCGCAGTCGGCCTCGACGGCGCGCAGGACGGCGCGCACCGCCGGCAGGGCCAGGGCCGTGCTGGCGGCGAGGACGCCATTGACATAGGGCGGCTGGTCGGCCTCACCCAGGGGGCGGGTCAGGTAGAGCGTCGAGACACGCAGGTCCGGGAAGGGCACTCGCAGCCGGCGCAGGGCCTGCGGCACCCAGCGCCCGGGGGCGGTATTGCTGCCGAGGCCGATGAGGATGACGTGGTGACCCTGGTCGTGCATGCGCGCCGCCCCTCACCAGCCGGTCGCCTCGGGGTAGTCCGAACGGCTGCGCTCCACCACCACGGCCACCGTACGGGCAAACCGCAGCGCCCCGGGCTTCTCGACCCGCACCTGCACCCGCTCCACGCCCGGCCGGCGCAGGCACAGCCGGGCCACCTCGTGCGCCAGACGCTCGATCAGGAGATACGCCGAGCCCTCGACCAGGGCCCGGATATCGCCCTTGAGGCCCTTGTAGTCGATGGTGTCGGCGAGGTCGTCGCTGCGCCCGGCCCGCCGCAGATCCGCGTACAGCGTCACCTGCAGATTCACATCCTGGAGCTTGGTGCGCTCCTCGGGGTTGACCCCGACGATGCAGCGCAGCAGCAGGTCCTCGATGACGATCCTGTCCATGGTGCCCACCCTCCTCAGTCGGCCCCGCCGGCCAGTGCCTCGCCGGGCCGGGCATAGAACGGATAGCGCCGGCGCTGGGCTTCGGGTGCATCCGGGGGGATGTAGCGCCAGCGGCGGTAGTTCCAGACGTACTGCTCCGGGAAGCGCCGGATGAGGGCCTCGTTGGCGGCCATGATGGCCTGGAGGAGTTCCTGGTCGTCGGCGTAGTCCGCCACCGGCCGGGGCAGGGGCTCGCTGACGACCGCGAAGCCCTCGGGGGTGCGCACGCAGGCGGCCGCGCAGACCGTCAGGCCCAGCCGCCGCGACAGGACCGCCGGCGCCCGCGTCACGGTCACCGGCAGGCCGAAGAACTCGACATAGGCGCCGCCCTCGCGCAGGCGCGTATTCTGGTCCATCAGCAGGCCGATGTGGCGGCCCTCGCGGACCGCCCGCACGATGCCCCGGGCGGCGCCGTGCGAGGAGATCACCTGCAGGCCGTGGGCGGTGCGGGCGCGCTGCAGGAGCCGCCCGACGTAGGGATTGCGCATGTCGTGGGCGACGACGGCGGCGGGGATGCCATGCAGGCTGGCGACATGGCCGAGGAGTTCCCAGCTCCCGAGATGCGGGGTGACCATCATTACCGGCTGGACGCCCGCCTTGTCGCGCAGGCCCTCGAGGGTGGCGTCGAGGCGGACCTGCCGCAGGGCCTGTCCCGGGCTATGCAGGAGGTGCGCGAACTCGAGGCCATTCCACGCCAGGTGCCGCATGGCCTCGCGGCCGAGGGCCAGCCGCGCCGCCTCGTCCTTTTCGGGGAAGGCAATCGCGAGATTCGCCAGGACCACCCGGCGACGCTCGCGGCTGCCGCACCAGAGCAACGACGCCACCAGCCGGCCCAGACGCCGCCGCGAGCGCTCCGAGAACGCCCCGGCGCTGTGGACCACCGCACTCACCAGAAGGCCCGCCGCCGGGTCGGTCACCGACCGGCGCCAGCGCTTCAGCCAGCTCATGCGCGGCCCTCGGGACGGGCAAACAGGCACAGGGTCAGGCCGTCACCGGCAGACACCGCGCCCAGACAGTCGAAGCCCGCTGCCCAACGCTCGGTCAGCAGCGCCGCGATGTCCTCGGCAGAGGCGTCGCTGACCTCGATAAAGCGGTACTCCTCGCCCGGCCAGGTGCCGCGCGGGAGGAGCTGCAGGATGACGGTGCTGTCGACCTGCACCAGGCCGCGGACGCGGTAGGGCCCCGAGGGCTGACGGCAGGCCTTG
The DNA here is from genome assembly GCA_019136035.1 of Verrucomicrobiota bacterium. GTDB lineage: Bacteria > Verrucomicrobiota > Lentisphaeria > Oligosphaerales > JAFGRS01 > JAGVUW01. The sequence continues at coordinate 8,949 of JAGVUW010000190.1, forward strand.
GTGACGGCCGCGGAGACCCCCTCGAGGTCGACACAGAGGTCCGCGACCGTGTACTCGAGTATCTTCTGCATAGGCGGCTCCGCTCGGCTGTGGGCAGTCGTGCTGCCCGGTGTGATCTGTGGCTTGCGGAAGCACCGCATCCCGCCATGCTCCTACCGTAAGCCCTCGGCGTGCCAATTCCATCCTGGGCTGTAGAGTAACCCGTCCGCCGAACCCGGGCGGTGGCGGCGCGTGGCCGCTCGCAGGAAGGACCGCGATGGCGTGCTGTCGACGCCGTTGCGGCTCGTGGACGCGTTCGCGTCTGTGGACACTCGCGCTCCAGCAGACGCGGCGAGCGATCGTTCGCGCTGCTCTGCCCGGCGCCGTCCCGGCTGCCGCCGCGGCCTGAAGGCACGCGGCACACTTCCGGCTGAAGCCGGTGCTCCGACGGGGACGGCTCAGAGGATGGTGTTTCGAGGTGTGCTGAGAGGCCCGGCGGGGCCGAACCTGCCACGAGAAGGAGCCGCACTGACGATGTCGGAATCCCTGCGCACGGCCGCTCTGCGTGCCGAGATCGAGCGCTGTCGGCAGCTCGTCGACCCGCTCCTCCTGGAACCGTCCCGCCAGGCCGCCGTGGCCCCGGAGCACCTCCGGCGCGCCGTGGTCGCGTATCTGGAGCGGCCGGCGAAACGCCTGCGCCCGGCCCTGCTGATGCTCTCCTGCCGCGCCCTCGGCGGCGACGAGCGTCAGGCCCTCCCGGCCGCCGCCGCGGTCGAGCTGTTCCACACCTGGACGCTGGTGCATGACGACGTCATCGACAACGACGCCGTCCGCCGCGGCCAGCCGACGGTGCACACCGCCGCCGCGGCCTGGGCCCGCCGCGACTTCGCCGCGGCGCCGGCCGCGGCCGCCGCCTACGGCCGCGACGTCGCCATCCTGGCCGGCGATGTGCAGCAGGCCTGGTCCAACGCCATGCTCCTCTCCTGCGCCCGCCAGGGCGTCCCGGCGCCGCTGGTCCTGGCCCTGTGCGAACGCCTGCAGACCGTCCTTAACTACCGCCTCCTCGAGGGCGAGATGCTCGATGTGCAGTTCAGCCTGCAGCCCCTGGAGTCGATCACCGAGGAGGACGTCCTGCGCATGCTGCACCTCAAGACCGGCGTGCTCCTCGAGTTCGCCGCGACCACCGGCGGCGCCATCGCCTGCGGTCGTCTCCCCGACGAGGACGCGGCGGTGGCGGCCCTGGGGCGTTTCGCCGGCCTCTGCGGCCTCGCCTTCCAGCTCCAGGACGACATCCTCGGCATCGTCGGCGACGAGAAGGCGTGATCATCCTGCACGCCCTGCGTCAGGCCTCCAGCGCGCAGCGCGCCGTCCTCGGCGCTGCCCTCGGCCGGCCCGACGCCGACGCCGGCACGGTGGCCGCGGCGCAGGCCTGCCTGGTCGACCTCGGCAGCATCGCCTACGCCCACGACCTCGCCACCGGCTACGTCCGACAGGCCATCGGCATCCTGCGCGAGACCGTCCCCTCCGGACCGGCGCGCGACCTCCTCGAGACCTGGGCCGAGAGCACCGTTGCCCGCGCCACCTGACGACGCCCGCGCCACTATCGCCGGCAGATCGGCACGCTATATTCTACGCCGCTTTTTGGTACGGGACGGTTGTGCCTTTGAGGAAAGGTCTGCCAATGCCTATGCCCATGAATATGCCCCCCGCCGTGTTTACGCGGGTGATGCCGGATCGCCTGCGGGCGTATTCCCGAGAACTCCTTCTTCACCTCGGCATGGCCGAGTCTCAGGCGACGCTCCTGGCCCGGCTCCTGGTCGACTCCGACCTGCGCGGCATTCACAGCCACGGCACCTGGCAGTTGCAGCGTTACGTCCACGAGATCCGGAGCGGCGGGATCAACCTGACGCCCGATATACGGGTTCTCTCGGATAGCCCGGCGGTTATGGTCATCGATGGCGACGGCGGTCTCGGCTACTTCCCGGCCTGGATGGGCACCGAAGCGGCCATCGCCAAGGCCCGCACCACCGGCCTCGGCGCGGCCACGACCCGCCACCACGGCCACTTCGGCGCCGCCGGGCACTACGCCCGCGCCTGCGCCGCGGCCGGCTGCATCGGCATCGCGGCGTCGGCCGTGCGCCACCTCCCGCCGCCGGAGCTCTGCATCTGGTCGGCCGCCTCGGCGCCGCCGATCAGCATCGCCATCCCCGTCGCCGACGGCCTGCCGGGCATCGTCCCCGACATGGGCGTCTACATGAACGAGATCCGCCCCGACAACCTCGCCGAGCACTTCTCGCGCCTGCCCGAGGCCTTCTTCAAGCTCCTCGGCTTCGCCGCTACCGCGCAGGTCCTCGGCGGACACCTCGCCGGCATCTACGACTACCCGCCGCCGGACCGCAAACCCTACGAGGCCGCCAACCAGGGCACCTTCGTCCTGGCCATGTCTATCGAGCACTTCCTGCCTCTGGAGGAATTCCGCCGGCAGACCGGGCGCTTCGTCGAGGCCTGCCGCAAGATGCGGCCCTTCCCCGGGCTGCGCCAGGCAGAACTCCCCGGCGGGCTGGAGTGGCAGCGCGAGAAGGACTACGCCCGCGAGGGCATTCCGATCAGCCCGGCCGAACGCGCCGCCCTCGATGGCGCCGCCGGCCTCTGCGGTTTCGAGACCCTCGCCGCCTGGGAACAGGCGCACGGCTGAGCGCGCCCCCGCGAACGGCGATGGGCAGAGGGGGCCCCGAGCAGCGGTGCCGGGAGCCCGCCCGAGCAGTCGGACAAGTCAGACCAGTCCGACCGGTCAGACAAGGCAGACGCGCTGGGCCGGTCCAGCCTCCCGGTGGCTACGGCGCCGGGAGGCGGGCCGTGACTGCCAGGAGGACCGGTCGGACGGTGCTGCGCGCCGAGACCAGGTCGAACGAGGCGATGGCCTTCTCCGGGTGGGGATTCCGCCAGGTCAGGGCCTCGATTCGGGCGAGCGCCCCGCCGGCGGTGGTGCCGGTCCAGGCGCTGCGGCCGTAGGCGCTGCCGAGCTGGCTGTTCCAGTCGGCGAGGGTGACATTCCAGCGCAGCTCCTCCTCGACGGTCTGGCCATCCTCGTAGCGCACGACGATACGGCCGATAAGGCCGGGGTTGATGCCGGCGCGGTCGTACATGTGCCGCGCGAAGCGTGCCGGGCGGCTGCCGGTGTGGAGGAAGACGAGGGCCTCGGCGGGCGTCCCGACCGGTATGGCCCAGGCCTCCTCGGGGAGGGCGCCCTCGGCATCCTCGGATGAGGCCAGCACCAGGCACTGGTCGCCGTCGCCCGGGAGGATGTCGAAGGGCACCCCGCACCACCACTGCCGGCCGGTCGGGAGTGCCGTGAGGTCATGCTGCGGCCCCAGGCCCAGCCAGCCGGGACGCTCGGGGCGGTCGCTCAGGCGGCGGTTGGCCCAGCCGCGCAGATCGACCGGGACAAAGGACGCCGTGCGGCTGTCCGGCCGCTCGCGGAGGTCCTGGAAGACCTCGGCCGGGCGGTACGGCAGGGCCGCCAGATCGAGCGGCTGACGCGAGCCCATCGCCTCGGCGCTGAGCGGCAGGGCGGTGGTCAGGCGGACCTCGCGGCGCAGGTTCCCGATGCTGTACCAGGTCGTGCCGCCATAGCCGAGGATGCCCTGGCGGTGCGCCTCGGCGCAGAGCCCGGCGATGTTGCCCGGCTCATACCAGCCGCAGGCCACGACGTCGAAGCCCTCGTTCTTGAAGAACGGCACCGACGGGAACTCGTCGGCGGCGTTGTAGTGCCAGTCGAAGAGGATCACATCGCGGGGGACCTTCGGCAGGGCCTCGGCAGTCTGG
>JAGVUW010000635.1 GCA_019136035.1 Verrucomicrobiota bacterium
GTCGTGATCCTAGTCGTGATCTTTGTCTCCCTGGCACCCCAAGACCGGAGGACGAGGATCAGGATAAGGATCAGGACTATGACCGGAGGGAGCAACTGTCCTCCTTGTCGTGATCCTGGTCGTGATCTTTGTCTCCCTGGCACCCCAAGACCGGAGGACGAGGATCAGGATAAGGATCAGGACTATGACCGGAGGGAGCAACCGTCCTCCTTGTCGTGATCCTCGTCGTGATCTTTGTCTCCCTGGCGCCCCAAGACCGGAGGACGAGGATCAGGACCAGGAGGACGACTATGACCGGAGGAAGCGCGCGTCTGTCCTCGTCGTGATCCTAATCATCATCCTTGTCTCTCCGGCGCCCCCAGACCGGCGGACAAGGACCGGAACGGGGCGATCCTCCGTCCTCGCACCCCTCTGCGCCCCTCTGCATCCTCCGCGGTAGAGCAATGGCCCCATGCGGGTCAGTCCTCTAAATTGACTTTATCGTGCTTGTCGATAAGGGCCACTGATAAGTCCCCGACGCGATATCAGAAGCGATCGTGTGAAGGTCCGGCGGTTCCCCTGTGGCCCGTCCCGCGCGACGCCTCAGGGCAGCAGGCCTCCGAGTGCGCGAAGCGCAGTGGCCTCGGCAGAGAGGCTGGTCTCCTCGCTGCATCCTGATGATCCGGCGCCAATGCAGAGCATGCCAAAGTGCAATGGGAGGACCAACCCGGCATGCGACCCGCAGTGAGCCGCGCCGAAGCCGGGCATGCGTCTTGCACCACGCCGGACGGTTGCTATCGTTCACGCTGGCGTCGGTGGCCAGCCGGGTACTCAAGGCGACTATGGCAGGGGAGTGCTGGTGAGTCACACACTGCGGATAGGCGTGGATTTCGACGGAACGATGGCCGACACTGCCCTTTTCAAACGGAACTGGGCTTTGGAGCACTTCGGGGTCGATGTTCCCCTGGGCCGCTGCACTCGAAGCGGAATGTCGGCCTGCGGCCTCCCGAGGGAAGAGTACGACCGCATGTTGCGTGATGTTTGTGACCGCGAGAGGACGCTGGCAGCTAGAGAGTGCGATGGAGCTATCAGGGGCGTCCGCGAACTCAGGTCGTTTGCGGACCTCTTTCTCGTCACGGATCGAGGCCGGTTTGGCGGTTGGCTCAGATGGAGCGACGAATGGCTTAGGCGCAACGGCATCAGAGAGCTGTTCACGGGCCTTCTGTCAACCGAGTACTCACCGCCCAACCGGACTGAACGGACGAAGCGCTCCATCTGTGAGGAGAACCAGATCAACGTGTTGATCGACGACGATCCGGCAAACCTGACCGGTCTGGTGAGTACGAGTGGCATTCTCTACGCCAGGTCAGCCGTTCCCGCGCCGCAGGATCACCCGGAACTGCGCCTGGCCAGAACCTGGGAGGAAGTCGTCGGAATCTGCCGTTCATTCGTGCCTCCGTCTGCTCCTAACGAGCTTCCTCCAGTATCAGGCAGGGAGGAGTGAGACCGCCTACAGTCCCCGCGGTGTCGCGACCGGCCTTACTCGACCAGATCGCCGATCAGCATGATCGACCCGGCATACCATGTCGTGCCCGCGTACTTGGCCGGGTTCTTCTCCATGTCGGGCCGGTTGTGCTCGAAGAGGATCTTCATCTTGTCCGGCACCTGGGCGTCGACCGTGACGGTGACCGTGTGGACACCATCCGGCAGGCCGGCACGCGGAGTGAACTCCACGGCGTCACGCAGAGGGTACTCCGGTCCGGCGGCCACAAGGGACGTTCCCAGCGCCATGGTCGAGGCGAGCATCGCGATGGCCCTCATCTCCGGGTGCCTTTCCTATGGGCGATTGGCGTGTCGCAGGGGCACCGCGGTCTCCGGCCTGGCCGGTTCGTCCCGCGGCGGTCTCCCGCCACATGTGCAGGACGAGTCTACCGTGTCCACCCCGGTTTTCCACCCCTCAGTCCCTACCAGGTGGGCGTCCAGAAGGGCGCCTTCGGCCGCCATCAGGGGCAGACCGCCCGGTCCACTCCGGCCAGCGGCGGGGCTTCCGAGCGCTTCCGGAACCGCGCGGAAACCGCGCGGGATACCGCATTCGCCTTCCGGCTGTACGGCGCTCGGTCCGCACCGCCGTTGCCGCGTCTGCCGTGCGAGGCTATTCTACGACGAACCGAGGGGGGCCGTCTCGGTGCGGGACGGGCTCCGAGCGCGTCGACGAAGGAGTCCTGCCGTGAGCGCTGAGGCACGCCCCATCCCGAGAGCCCCCTGTCGCATGCTCGACCTGATGGTGCCCATGCGCGACGGGGTGCGGTTGCACACCGTCGCGTACATGCCGGCCACGGACGGCCCGTTCCCGGTGATCCTGCTGCGCACGCCGTACTCCGCCAGGAACACGCTTCCGGCCCCGAACCAACACGCCCTCGAGCGCGGCGTGGCGCTCGTGGTGCAGGACTGCCGCGGCACCGCCCAGAGCGAGGGCGTCTTCTATCCCTGGCATCCGGAGGTCGCCGATGGCAAGGACTGCCTGGACTGGCTTGCAGCACAGGAATGGTGCAACGGCAGGGTCGTCATGGACGGCGGTTCCTACCCCGGATCGACCCAGTGGTACGCCGCCTTTGCCGGCCATCCGGCACTGGTCGGGATCACGCCCCACGTCGCTCCGACGGACTGTGCCAACAGCCCACAGTACATCGGGGGCGCGTTTTGCCTGCGGTTGAGCCTGCAATGGGGCCTGAACCTGCACTACGGCAATGGCGGCTATGAGAAGATCGACATCGATTGGGAGAAGCTCTCCTGGGGGTTGCCGCTCAGGGACCTGGACCGGCAGGCCGGCCTGCGCGAGATCCCGTTCTGGCGTGACTGGATTGGCCACAACCGCTACGACGCCTACTGGGAGGCGATCGACGTCAACCGCCACTATCCCGCCATCCGGGCTCCGGCCCTGGTCACCGGTGGCTGGTACGACCTCTACTCCCGCGCCACGCTCGAGAGCTTCGTCGGCATGCAGACACGGGCAGGCAGCGAGCCGGCTCGACGCTTCAGCCGCTGCATCATCGGGCCGTGGACGCACGGCGCGGTCGTTCAGAACCTCGGCGTGGGCACGAACGCCGAACTCGCCGACCTCCACGCTACCCGCCTGAGATTCCGCGAGAACCTCCTCCAAGACCCCGGCGCCGACCCGCTGCCCGGCGAGCCGAGGTTGCGTTACTTCATGTTGGGTTCGAACGCATGGCGCAGTGCCGACACCTGGCCAGTACCGGGTGTCGAGAACCGTGCGCTCTACCTCCACAGCCGGGGGTGCGCCAACAGCCGCTGGGGCGATGGCTCACTGGACCGCGAGGCACCGCGCGCCGAGCCACACGACGAGTACATCTACGACCCGCGGCACCCGGTGCCCAGCAACGGCGGCTGCTCGATCTGCCTGCCGGGCGGGGCCTTCGACCAGTCTGAGATCGAGGACCGCAGCGACGTCCTCGTCTTCACCGGCCCGGAATTGAGCGCCGACCTCGACGTCGTGGGCAACGTCCGCGTGCGCCTCTTTGCCGCGAGCAGCGCGCCGGACACCGACTTCACCGCAAAGCTCATCGACCTCTACCCCGACGGCCGCGCGATGAACCTCTGCGATGGCATCGTCCGCGCCCGCTTCCGCCAGTCCCGGACGGCGCCGGCACTTCTCACCCCGGGCGAGGTCGTCGCGTACGATATCGATTGCTGGGATATCGCGAACACGTTCAGGGCTGGGCACCGGATCCGCCTCGAGGTCTCCAGCAGCAACTTCCCGCGCTTCGACCGCAACCCGAACACCGGCCACCCGCTCGGGGAGGACAGCGACCTGTGCCCCGCCCGGCAGACGATCTGCCACGACGCCGACCACCCGTCCTGCCTGATCCTGCCGGTGCTGAGCCCCCGCTGAAGCCCGACGCCGATGCGGGTCAGTCCTCTAAATTGACTTTATCGTGCTTGTCGGCAAGGGTCTCCGATAGGTCTCCGACGCGATAGTAGAAGCGATCGTGTGAAGGTCCCGCGATTCCCTTGTGGCCCGTCGCGCGCGACGCCCCGGTGCAACAGACCTCCTATTGCGCGAAGCGCAGTGGCCTCGGCACAGTGGCAGGTCTCCCCGCTGCATTCTGATGATCCGGCGCCAATGCAGAGTACGCTAAAGTGAAATTAGAGGACTGACCCGGCGTAGATGCAGTGGCAGGTCTCCCCGCTGCATTCTGATGATCCGGCGCCAATGCAGAGTACGCTAAAGTGAAATTAGAGGACTGACCCGGCGTAGATGCGGCACCGTGGCGGGTCTCCTCGCCACATTCTGATGATTTGGCGTCAATCCGGAGTACGCTATAGCAGAATTGGGGGACCGACCCGGCGAACTCGAAGGGCAGTTCCGACGACGCGGGGCAACCGACCGGGCCAGGAGCACGGCGATGGAACCCAAGTGGCATATTGCCTTCTGCAACGTCACCTACACCGAGTACGCCGGGGTCACGTACAAGGAGTACTACGGCTCGCCGTCGGTCATGCTGGAGGCGCAACTGAAGGCCAGGGAGTTCGCTGAGGGGCGCTTCGGCGCGGGCCGCTTCATCATACCCCACGTGGACTCTCCGAGCTGCGCCTTGGCGTCGTTCCTGGGCATGCCCGTGATCGGCTCGGACGCGGATGAGATCGTCTACCTCGACTCGAGCCGTCCCGTCCTGACCGACGTTGCAGACGCGCCCCGGATCCGCTTTGGGGACCCGCGGGCAGACGGACTGATGGCGCAGCGCTGGGACGCTTACCAGTATTTCACCGCGCGGGGCCACAGGGTCCGGTTCGGCGGCTACGGCGGTGGCATCGTGACCCTGGCCTGCGAGGTCAGCAACAACGCCATCCTGGCTTGGTTCGGCGAGGACCCGGAGGGGGCAAGGCGGCTTCTCGACAGACTGGTCGAGGTCGAGCAGCAACTCGCCGCCTTCGATGCCGGACTGCGCGGGGAAGCCGTCGGCGGGTTCGGCTACACCGGCGACGATTACTCCGGCCTGCTCTCGCCGGAGATGTACCGCGCGTTCGCCGTCCCGTGCTACCGCACCCTGCACGCCGGTCAGACGTCGCGCTTCATGCACAGCGAACTGTTGCGGGCCGAGCACTTGAGGATTGCGCGCGACGAGGTCGGCATCACCATGTTCCACGGCGCGGGCTGCAAGAACCTCACCCTCGAGGAGATGCATGACATCATGGGCGAACGGTTCTGGACCCAGCTCACGCCGCAGGAACTGCTCGAGTTTTCGCCGGCGCAGATCGACGAGCGGATCCGTGTGCTGGCGCAGTGCGGCTGCTCGTATGTGCAGTTGTACCCGGGCCGCGGCACCCCGGAACGCCACATGGACGCCGCCCTTGCCGCGGTGCAACGCGAGTGCCGGGGCGGCCCAGCGTGATGCCCGTCCGGCGAGGACCCTGCGTGACCTATGCGGATCAGCCCTCTGGATTGACTTTGCCGTGCCCTGTCGGTAAGGGTCGCCGATAGGTCTCTGCACCGGCTTACTCGATCACCTCGTGTTCCCAGCGTTGCTTCCTGACAGCCAGAACGCATCGATGCTGAGAACGACAATGAACCCGACAAGGGCGACGAACAGGCCGCATTCGACGGCCTGTGCCGTCAGCATCTCTGGCGGGTACCCCGTCCGTTCTGTGAGGCCGTCCCGGTCCGCATAGGTGGCCAGGTAGGTGATGGCGAATGCCACCGCACCCGCCAGCATGCTCACGATGATATCCCGTTGGATTCTCATGCCGTGTGCACGTCCGCGTACTCCCCCGCGCTCAGCGTTCGGACAGGAGCTGCTGCACCGAGAAGGCCTTGCCTGGCAGGCCGGCGTGGTGCAGGAGCGCCCGCTGTTCCTGGGTCGAGCACTCGTCGTACGTCGAGATCAGGTTCTGGTTGCCGATGACGCCGACGTAGGGGTAGACCTTGTCCAGGGCCGCGAACAGGTCGTTGAGCAGCAGGCGCAGGGCGGCGGCATCCGTGGCCCAGAGGGTGAGCCCATCGCCATCGCGCAGGATGCCGACCGGCGTCTCGCGTCCCGCCGGGGGATGGAGGGCAAGGCGCACAGCCGGGCCGGCGGGGATCGCGTCGCCGGGCTTGACGAGTTGCGGCTTCATCGTGACGGGCTCGACGCCGGGGGTGTTCCGGGTCCAGAACTGGAAGTACTCGGCAAGGCGCCGCGCTTCGTGCACGACGGCCTCGTCGTCGTAGGCCACGCGGGCCGGACCACGCGCCCTGTCGATGAACGGGAAGGCCGTCACCTCGGCCGCCGTGCTGAGCCAGCGCGGGTCGTGGAGTCGGCACTCGACGGTGACCGTCCCGGCGAGGTCGAGGCCGGAGATTGCCAGCGACCGCGTCGCGTCGTCGCGTTCGGGGGTCACCGTCTGGCCGTTCACGGTCAATGTCTGCAGGACCTCACCCGGCGCCAGGCCGAGGCGCAGGAGCGCGGGGCCGCCGGCGGCGCCCTGGAGGGTCATCCGCAGCGTCCGCGCGTCCGGGGTGCGGCTCAGGCCGGCCTCGATCCGGACGCCGCCATCGGCCGCGACGCCTTCGATGGCCGCCACCGTCTCGACGAGGCGGTAGTCCAGGCCGCGCAGGGCGAGGGACTCCAGCGACAGGGCGCGGCCCGTGCCGGTGGATGCGGTCGATTCGGCGCCGTCGACAGCCAGGACCGGCACCGCGCCGAGGTAGTCGCAGTCGATGCGCAGGCTCGAGGCGACCGGCGTCAGGGTCGGGTTGACGACTGCGAAGACGCCGCACGCGGGCTCGCCATAGCGCGCCACGCGCAGGGGCGTGGTGACGGCTGCGGCGGTGGCGAAGCGGTAGCCGCAGCGCAGGGTCCGGGCCAGGTCCTGCTGTCCCTCGGCGATCTCCTTGACGCCGTAGGTCATGCCGGGGCTGGACCAGGTGTTATTGAGGAAGCCGCGCAGGAAGCACTGCATGCGCACGGCCACGACGTCGAGCCGCACCGCCGCCGGGTCGAGCTTCTCTACCTCCGGGTAGTAGTTGCCCATGAGGTCGTTGCCGCCGCCCTGGTACATGCAGCGGTGCTTGGCGCCGAGGAAGCGCGCGTCGTGCCGCAGCAGGTGCTCATTGGCGACGAACTCGAAGGGCCTTCCCTCGAAGATGATCGCGTCGACGCGGAAGAGCCCGGGGAAGCCGGCCAGCCAGGCATGGGAGTTTCCGATGATGCCGGGCGTCCGGCCGGCGCCGTTGCGCTGGCGCCGGATGTCATCGCAGAGGGCGCCCATGCCGGCCAGGTGTGCCGTGAAGGCGCCGCGCTCGTCGAAGGCGCGGGCGCCGCCGGCGTCAGGCCGGTCGGCGCGGTCGCGGTGGTCGCGCTCGAAGACGTCGTAGCAGAACGCCGCCACGGGCGGATTTCCGGCCAGGATATCGCGGACCTGCCGGCGCATCAGGTCGCCGGCGCGGCTCCACGAGGGCATGGTGATTGCGTCGCGGATGCCGCTTGTCCACCAGTTGTCGAGGTAGGAGACACCGTCGTCGGTATCGAGGGGGCCGATGACCGCGTCGTGGTAGTAGCGCGCGTAGCGCTGTTCCATCCAGGTGAGGATATAGAACCCGGTGGCGATGCCCTTGTTCTCCATGGCATCGAACTTATTCAGCCGCCAGAGCTTCTGGTCGGCCACGGGGGCGCCGCGGCCGAACTTGGCCTTGGTGTCCGGCAGGGCTTCGAGCAGGAAGGGCTCGATGCTCCAGTTTCCGGCACTGGTGCCGGTGCCGTAGTACCACTCCCAGCCGGCATTGGCGCGCCGGCAGAGCTCCTGCACCGAGAAGACCGCCTTCTTCTCCGGCTTGTGCGTGTAGGGCATGTAGAACGAGGTCGACACCAGGCCGACGGCCGCGCCCTCGTAGACGCGCGGATCCACCTGCGGGTCGGGCTGGAAGGTCCCCGGGTAGCGCCGGTGGTAGCGCGCCACCGCGTCGTCGCTGCCGTAGCGCGGGTCGAAGGTGAACACATCCAGGCCGATGCGGCTCTCCTGGCCGGGGTCGAGGACGGTGCGCCAAGCCGACTCGAGGGTATCGGCGGCCGGCATCCCCTGGCGCAGATACGAGAGGATCGTCGAGGGGTCATGCGCCATAGCCACACCCGGGCCATTCCCCCAGGCTGCGGCGAGCGGGAAGATGTTGGCGAGGCCCTCGGCATGGAACGGCAGGAACGGCGCGCCGACGGCGCGGTCGGCGGTGCCATCGAAGGCGCCGGACCAGCGCCGGTCGCCCCGGGCGCGGACCGCCACGCGCACCTCGAGCGGCGCGCGCCAGAACTCGCCGTCGTGCTTCAATGACACGCTCAGCCGGAGGCGGTCGCCCTGCGGCTCGAGCGTGCAGCGCACCGTGACGCCATAGCGCTCGAGGCGGGCCCGGACCGCCCACGATCCGTCCTCCGACGCCGTCAGTTCCGGCGCCGACCACGGCAGCGCGGCGATGGGCGGATCCTCGCTCACCGGGTCCTTGCGGCCGAGCTTGAGGCCCCTGCTGGAGAGGATGAACGGCAGGCCGTCGCCGACCTCGACGTCGAGATTGAGGCGCGCCGCCCCGGCGGCCAGCGGCAGCACGAGCCGGCCATCCTCGACCCGCGCCGGGCCGTCCACCGCCAGCGGCGACAGCGCCGCCGCCGGCGCGGCCGCGGTCGCGTCAGCGGCGGGGGCCACCGGCACGACCGGCAGCGCTTCCGGCGCGGGCGTGAAGGCGTCGAGGTAGCGGACCCCGTCGTAGATGCGGAACTCGTCCAGGTCCGCACACGAGGAAAATGGCGCCCAGCGCCCGGCCCAGCCGATGCTGAGGTCGGCCGCGGTCATGCATGGCAGCCTCGGCTGCGGGGCGGGCATCTCGATGACGCGTTGGCCGTCGAGGAAGACCTGGCGTCTGCCGGCGTCGTAGGTGAACGCCAGGTGGTGCCAGGCGTCGAAGAACGCGTCGCCCGTCGACAGCGCTGCCTCGGCGGTCTTCTCGTCGCTGAGGCGCTCACCGGAGGGATAGGCGAAGGAGAGGACGGTCTCGGTGTACCGCAGCGTCAGGGAGCCGTCCTCGCCGGGGTGGATCGACAGGGTCGGGCCCTTGGTGCGGTTGACCGCCCAGAGGGTGTAGGTGCGCCAGGCCGGAGTCGTCAGCATGTCGCGGTGGGGACGGAACCACAGCTCGATAGTGCCCTCCTCACGCGGGACATTCGCCTCGTCATGGTAGGTCCCGCCGATGGCGAACTGGTACCAGCCGGTGTCCGGGTGCGGGCCGGGCTTGCGGTCGAACCTCCCGGCCTTGCCCAGGACGCCGTCCACGGTGGCATTGGCGTAGGCATTCTCGTAGGGCAGCGTCACGCCGCGCGCATAGGCGGCCTGCATCGTCCCCTCGAACGGCAGGGCGAAGGTCAGCGCCGCGCGGCGGTCGATCGGGGGCACGGCACCGAAGAACGCCTCGGCGATCTCGGCATCGCCGCGGATGTCCAGGCGGAAACAGACCGCGCCGACCTTCGCATCCGGTGTGTAGCGGAAGGGCCCGGTGCGGAGCTCCTGCCACTCGTCCGAGAGGGTCACCGTGGACCACGCGGCGCTGCCGCAGTAGGCCCCGGTGCCCTTGGTCTTGTACTCCTGGCCGTACTCGAAGACGCCGAGGTCGACGGTGCCCCTGCCCCGGGCCCGTATGCGTGCCTCGAGATAGCCCTCCGTCGCGACACGCTCGACCGGGATCATACCCGGTGCATAGAAGCTCAGGACGTTCTCCGCATCGCCATTGACGAGACGCACGGCGGCCGGACGCGGTGCCCCATCCGGCGCGGCGCCGTCGAGGCGGTAGTCGACGCTGGCACCGGCGAGCTTCTTGCCGTGGCTTCCGGCGGTCCACGAGACAGGGAAGCGCTCGCAGCGGACCTCGACGCCATTCTCCGTGAGGGCCGTCCGAACGGCCTCCCGCCACGGCGACGCCTGGTCGAACCGCGCATTGGGCAGGAGGTTCTCCTCCGCCGCCGGCTGTGACCACGCCACGGCGGTGATCATCGCCAGCCCGAAAGCGATCGCGCGCCAAGGCCTCGTTGCAACCATCATCTGCGGGTGCCTGTGTTTCCGGGTCATATGCGGGCCTCCCGCGCCTCAGTAGCGATACTGGAGTTGAGCCTGCGGCCATGGTCGAGAACTCGTGGCCGTGCTCCGGCGAGCGTCGGTCGACGTGGCGAACCGTAGCGGCCGGACGGCCTCGCGGCAAGCCGCCACGCCGGCGCCACCCGTGGCTCTCCCCGGGGGTGAAGCGCCCTGGACGGCATGCCGCCAGAAGGGTGGACGGGGTGGACTCGGTGGACGGAAGGCGCCGCAAAGAGGCGCAAGAAGCGCAAGGAGGAATTGTGCAGCGAATGGAGGCGTTCTTCTTCTCCCTCTTGCGCCTTTTGCGCTTCTTTGCGGCAGAACTGCCTTCCGCATCCCTCCGGGATGGAAGCACCGCCTAAGGGCCCTCTTCACCAGGACCGGTGCCGTGGGAAGCCCCATTGACGTGCTCTCATCGTCGTCACCCGAAGGACACAGTTGCCGGAAGAGCCGCCAAGACCACGCTCCCGGCGCCGGCTGAGGCGAGGTGTGGCAGTCCCGCGGTCCCGTAGTCCCGTGCTCCTATCCCGCGCGACCGTGCGGGCGTATGTTAGGCGGTGCGCGAGGGCGGTCGCTGGCACCGCTGCCGCGGCGCGCGGGCCGCGCGCCTCAGCAGGTTCGCGGCTCTGGCCACGTCGATAGCGAGAGAAGACTCGGGAGGCCTCCGGTATGACATCCCGTGAACGCGTGGTTGCCGCTCTGCACCGCACCGAGCCCGACCGGGTGCCGGTGAACTACCTGGCGAACCCGGGCATCGACGGTCGGCTCAAGGAGCACTTCGGCCTGGACGCCGCGGACCACCGCGGCCTGCGCGAACGCCTGGGCGTCGACTTCCAGGGCGTGGCCGCGCCCTACGCCGGACCGCGTCTGCACGAGGACCTCTCCGACCGCGGTATCCGTGTGGACCCGTGGGGCATCCGTCGACGCTGGGTGGCGCACGACACCGGCGGGTACTGGGACTTCTGCGATTTTCCCCTCGAGCATGCCGACGAGGCGGCGGTGGCGGCGTGGCCGATGCCCTCGCCGGACGACTTCGACTACGCCGCGGTGACCCGCGCCTGTGCCGAGGCGGGCGATCTGGCGGTCTTCGTCGGTGGCGCAGGCCTGCCTGACATCCTCAACGGCAACGGCTTTCTGCGTGGCGTCGAGCAGACCCTGGTGGACATGATGCTCGACGAGCCGGCGGGCATTCTCCTGGCCGAGCGTCGCACGGCCATCCAGCTCGAGGTCATCGCCCGCACCATCGAGGCCGCGCGGGGTCGCGTCGATTTCGTCTGGATGGGCGAGGACCTGGGCACGCAGAAGGCGCCCCTGATCAGCGTCGAGCTGTACCGCCGGCGGATTCGGCCGTTGCACCAGCGTGTGATCGACCTGGCCAAGGCCCACGACCTGCCGGTCATGATCCACTCCTGCGGCTCGAGCAGTTGGGCCTTCGACGACTTCATCGAGATGGGCATCGACGCGGTGGACACGCTCCAGCCGGAAGCGGCCAGGATGGCCCCGGCCTACCTCAAAGCGACCTATGGCGACCGGCTCGCCTTCCACGGCTGCATCAGCACCGCCGGGCCGGTGTCCTTCGGCACCCCCGCGGATGTGGTCGCCGACTGCCGCCGGACCCTCGACATCATGATGCCCGGCGGCGGCTACTGCTTCGCGCCGACCCACCAACTGCAGGACAACTCGCCGGTCGAGAACGTGGTCGCCATGTACGAAACGGCGCGGACCTGCGGGGTGTACCGCCGGGCGTGATCCGGCCCATCGGGCAGGCAACTGGCAGCGCGCCGGCCGGCGTGCCATGGGTTTGGCCCTGAGGACAGGCATAGGCCGCCGGCGCTCGTGTGAACGACCGCAGTGTGGTGCCGTCGACGCCGTTGCGGCTCGTGGACGCGTCCGCGTCTGTGGACACTCGCCCTCCAGAAAGGCGGCCCGATCCAACGGTTTGTGGAGGGCGACAGGCCCCTGGAGCCGTACCCGCAATCCGACGCCGCCCCGGCTCGTGGACGCGTTCGCGTCTGTGGACACTCGCCCTCCAGCGCCCGTGGTGAGCCGGCGGGCCGGATCACTCCAGACGGAAGACCGAGAGCCGGCCCGCGCTGTTGCCGGCCACGGCCACGCCCGGCCGTTGCGGCGCCAGGGCCAGGACCGCGACGCAGGTCACCGGGGCCCCGACGTCGGCCCGGGCCAGCGGCGTGCCGTCGCCGGCCACGACCGTGACCCCGCCCGGTGACGCCCCGGCGAGGACGCTGGTCCGGCCCGCCTCGAGCTCGCCCGCGGCCAGGGCGCAGACCGGCTCGCCGAGATTGCGGCGCCAGGTCAGGGGCTGCTCGCGGTCGTTCAGGCAGAACAGACTCCCGCCGTCGGAACCGACCAGGATCTCGTCCTGGCCGTCGCCGTTGACATCGGCCAGGACCGGCCCGGCGGCATCCAGGCCGCCCGCCCGGAAGGTCCAGCGCGATGCGAAGGGCTCGGCGGCATCGTAGGCGATGAGGGTGCCATCCCGGCGTTCGAGCCGCACCACGCCGATCCCCCGATCCGGTCCGATCCGGCCGGCCGCGACGAACTTCTCGCCGTAGCCGCTGGCATGGTACACCACCGACCCGCCGCGGTTGTCGCAGACATAGCTGCCCACGCCATAGGTGCCGCCGCCGGAACCGAAGGCGATGCGCAGCGGGCCCTCGCCCTTGGGTGCGAAGGTCGCGATGCTCGTGACCGTGCCGGCCGACTGGTACAGGTGCCACTGGAGCTGCCCCGCGGCATCGAGACACCACAGGGTGCCGAAGACCCGCCGGCCGCCATGGGTGAAGGTCTTGGAGCCGGCCAGGATCCGGCGGGTGCCGTCGCCATCCAGATCGGCGACGTGGATCGCCATCATCTCGCCATCGGCCTCGACATAGCGGCCTGTGCCGTAGGTGCCGGCAGCCTGGTTGGTACAGTGGATACCGGCGCCGGTGAATCTCCAGAGCTCCCTGCCGTCGGCGTCGAGGCAGTGCAGATACTGGCTGTCGCTGGCCACCAGGATCCGCGCCCCCGCGCCGAAATCCGCCACGGCGATGTCGTTGATAGCAGCCTTCTCCTGGCCGCGGCTGGAGGGCTGCTCCGGGTGCTTCTCCAGGCGCAGGCTCCAGCGCTCGCGGCCGTCGGCGTTCAGGCAGAACAGCCGCCCGTCGGCGCTCCCGACCACGACCTCGGCCTGGCCATCGCCATCGAGATCGGCGGCGCGGACGACCCGCACCGCGGCGTCGTCGCCGGCCGGGATGCTGAATTGCCAGACCGGGACCAGGCGACGCGGCAGCGCCGGCGGCGCCTCGACCGCGGCGACGGCCGTCGCCCCGGCGGCCGCCGATGCGATCACGGCCTGCGCCGCAGCCGTCAGCCCTGCCAGCGGGCCATCCTGGCCGTTGACGAAGGCCGCCTGATGCCGTCCGGCCGTCAAGGCCACCTCCTGCACGGCACCCGGGGCCGCCGCCGTCAGGCGCTCGTCGGACAGGCGCAGCCCCCGCAGGCGCAGCCGGGCCGGCTCCGAGGCGATGACGGTCATCACACCGGCGACCGCGTCCAGGTGGACATCGAGCGGGCGGTCGGCCTGCAGGAGCGGCCCCTGAGGGTCCGCGGTGCCGAGGCGGGTCAGGGCGGCGAAGGCGAGGTCGTTGTCACTGAGCGCGAACAGAGTGCAGGCAAGCGCGAGGGGGCCTTCCGGGAACAGCGGCGCGGCCGGCTCACCGAGTGGCGCCAGGCCGACGAGGACCTGACGTTCCGGTTCGCTGACCAGCACCCGGTTGGCCGCCAGGCGCCGGACCGCGTAGGCGTGGTCCTCCGTCTTCGGGTGGGCATAGAGCAGGTGGGCCATGGTCACGCCCTCACCCGCGGCCAGCTCGGCATGGGCATTCTGGCGCACGATTGGGCGGCCGTCATCGAGGAAGGTCACCAGCGGCCGGGCGCCGCCGGCGGCCTGGAGCACCAGGGTGTGATCCCCGCTGGTCTGGATGGCACGGTACTGGTCATCGACCTGCCGGGCGCCGTGGAACCACTGGCACATGACGCTGTAGTCGCCCGGCTCGCGGGCCAGGAACTGGTCGAACACCACCCAGTACCGGCCCTTGATCCAGGCGATGTTGCGGGCCCAGTCCAGGCCGTTGTACTCGCGCATCACGCTGCGTACGAAGGCACTGGCGGGCAGGTCGCTGGCGACCTCGAGGTCGCACAGCGCCACCAGGCGGTCGGTCATCTGGCCATCCCGCAGGACCAGGGCGGTGTTGTACCACTTCATGGTGCGGCCGCCGCCCCACTTGCCGGTGGCGGTCAGCCACGGCCGACCGTCGGTCAGCCAGGCGATCGCGTTGCCGTCGCCGCCGCCCTCGATGCCGTCGTTGATGCCGTCCAGGCGCAGGTACTGATCCGAGCGCTCGAGGCCGCTGCGCATGGCCAGTTGGTGGAAGCTGCGTTCGCGCGGCACATTGACGACGCGGCCCATGCCCTTGAGCTGATCGTAGTTGGTCGGGTGCAGCCGCATGAAGCGCAGGCCGGCCGGGTCGGACGGCGCCTGTCCGGGCAGACGCGGCAGGTAGGTCCACACCCAGCGGCGAAACTCCGTCGCGGTCATCTCCGGCGTGTAGTCGGTGCGCCCGTTGCGCCAGTTGTTGAACCAGACGAGTTCCGGATCCTGGTAGTACCACGCCGCCATGGCGAAGCTGGCGTTGTAGCCGTAGAACGATGACGCCCACGAGTCGGCGACCAACATCGAGTACTCGATCCAGCGGCGGGCGGCGCCGCCCTCGAAGAAGGCATCGTTGCCCAGGGCCAGCGCCAGGCGCATCGCGGCCTGGGCATAGAATGGCGTATAGCCGCCGTTGTTGTCGATCACGCCGTTGGAGTTGGCCATGGTCGCCTGGCCGATGCGCACCTGGGCCAGGCCGCGCTTGAGGCGGCCCAGATCCGCGCCGGGGTAGTAGGTGCTGAAGTAGCGCGCGGCGAAGGCCACCGACTCGGAAACGTCGTGCAGACCGACGCCGGATAGAACCCCGGGCCGGAGGTCGGTGAGGCGGCTGTGCACCCCCAGCCGCGAGGCGTAGTCGTAGAGGAGGTTCGTCATCTCGAGCTTGAGCGCGTCCGGCAGCAGCGGGCTCTCCTCCATCTGGTCGAAGGTCAGCACCATCTCCGGGATGATGTACTTCGGCGTGGTGATCTGCCGTTCGGGCGTC
>JAGVUW010000592.1 GCA_019136035.1 Verrucomicrobiota bacterium
GGCGACGGCGCCGCGGCGGCAGCGCGGGGAAAGGCACAGCAGGGACACCAGGGTCGGCAGTGGGCGGCCCCTGGCAAGCCGCCCTGGATCGTCGCGGCGGGGCGGAGGCAAGACGCGGTGCCCCCCGTGCGTCCGTGGGCCGTGCATCGGCAGTTACGGGCTCCCGAGGCCGGAGCCGGCAGAGCCCGTCCGTGTCCGTCCGTGTGGGTCGGTGTTTGTCCGTGTCCCGAGCCGAAGGGCCGCGGTCCACCGCGGCCCTGGGAGCGGCCCTCGCGAAGCAGGGCGCCCCGGGCTCACACGCGGGTGCGTTTCCAGCGTCCGGTCTCGAACCACCCCGTGATCAGGACGCCATGCAGGACCGTAGCCGCGGCGATGGCCCACCAGATGCCGTCGGTGGGCGTGGCCATCCGACCTGGCAGGGTCAGGGCGAGGGGGACCTGCAGGCCCCACAGGCTGAGGATGGTGAAGACCATCGGCGCCAGGGTGTCGCCGGCGCCGTTGAGGGCCCGGCCCAGGACGATCGCCAGGGCGGCGAAGACGTAGAACGGCGACACCGTGCGCAGGTACACGCCTCCGATGCGGATGACCTCCGGGTCGGCGTTGAACACCCGTATCAGCGGTCCGGCCAGGAGGGCGAAGAAGACGGCCGCCGCGACCATCAGGACCGCGTCCAGGCCGGCCGCCAGCCAGGCGGCGCGGCGGGCGCGGCCGGGGCGGCCGGCGCCGAGGTTCTGGCCGACCATGGTGGCGGCGGCCCCGCCGAGGGCGAAGGCCGGCATGAGGGTGATCATGTGGAAGCGCAGCCCGATGCCGTAGGCCGCCACCGCCACCGTGCCGCAGGTCGCCACAATCCGCATCAGCACCAGGCTCATGAGGCTGCGCGACAGGGCCTGACCGGAGCCCGGGATGCCGATGCGCAGGATGCGCCAGGCCAGGGCGGCGTCGGGTCGGAGCAGGTGCAGGTGCAGGTGAATCCGCACCCGGCCGGTCAGGAGCGCGACCAGCGACAGCGTCGCGGCGACGGCCTGCGACAGCACCGTCGCCAGCGCGGCGCCCTGCACACCCAGCGTCGGGAAGGGCCCCGGACCGAAGATCAGAAGCGGGTCCAGGACGAGATTGAGGAGATTGGACACCGCCATGATCAGCATCGGGGTAACCGCATCACCGGCGCCCTGCAGCACGGCGTTGCCCATGAACAGCGCGAAGGATGTCACGGATCCGACCATGGAGATGCGCAGGTAGGCGATGCCGTCCGGGAGCACCTCGGGACCGGCGCCCAGGAGCCTGAACAGGGGCGGCGTGCCGAACCACCCGACGACCGCCGACACCAACCCGAGGCTCAGCGACAGCGACAGCGACTGCCCGGCCGCGGCCGCGGCGTCGCCGTAGCGCTGGGCGCCCATGGCGCGGGAGACCAGCGCGACAGTGCCCAGGGACATGCCCATGAGCATCGGGAAGAGCACCATAAGCAGGGTGCCGCTCATGGCCACCGCCGCCACCGCCTCGGCGCCCAGGCGGCCGACCCAGAACAGATCGATGACACTCTGCAGGTTCTGCAGGAGTGCCGAGACCAGCATCGGGGTACCGAGCACGACCAGAGCCCGGAAGAGCGGGCCCTGCGTCAGCAGGTGGCTATCGGCAGTTTGGATCAGGCGCCAGCGCATGGCGTACGTTAGCGCCATGCCGCCGCCAGTCCAGCCCCGGGACAGCGCCTGGGACAGCCTGGGGGGCTTCGCGGCCGAGCGCCCGGAGCGGCCCAGGCGGCCGCCGGCCGGAGGCATGCCAGGAGGGCATGGTCGAGACCGGGCGCGGCGGCGATTCTGTCCGATCGGCGGGGGCCGGCTCTTGCAGTTTGGGCGGACGCCATTATGGTGAATGTCAGGCTGATTCCTTAGGCGGACCCAACCGGGGCGAGAGACCCGGCCTTCCCCCAGGGGATGATCCCAGCCTGCATGCCAGAGACACGGGTGAACACGACAATCCGTACGGCGAGCCCCGCTGACGAGTCCGGCCTGGGCGAACTCGAGAGCTCCTGCTTTGACGAGGACCGACGA
>JAGVUW010000475.1 GCA_019136035.1 Verrucomicrobiota bacterium
GGGCGCGATGACCGGCCCCCCAGGCCGCCGAGGAGCGGCGACGACCGGCCCTTCCGTGGCCCGCCCCGCGACCGCGCCGGGCGCGACGACCGGCCCCCCAGGCCGCCCAGGCCCGGCGACGACCGGCCCTTCCGTGGACCGCCCCGCGACGGCGGCGGCCGCTCCGATTCGGCCGCGCCGTCAGCGGACGAGGCCGAGGCCAAGCTCTGCGGGATGAATGCCTGCCAGGCCGTCTTCGCCAAGCGCCCTGACGACATCGTCCGCGCCTACGTCACCGAGGCTCAGCTCGGGGCGACCGCCGAGATCCTGCGCTGGTGCGCGCTGCAGCGCCGCGCCTACCACGTCATCAGCAACTCCGAGATGGACCGCGTGACGCAGTCGTCGCACCACGAGGGCATCTGCCTCCTGGTCAAGCCGCCGATGCGGATGACGCTCGAGCCGCTGTGCATGCGCCTGGCGGCGCAGACCGGGCCGGTGTGCGTGCTCCTCCTCGAGGGCGTCACCAACCCGCACAACCTCGGCGCGATCCTGCGCGTGGCGGCGCACTTCGGCGCCACCGCGGTGGTGCAGAGCGGCGACGCCGGCGCCCTGCCCCGCCTGTCGGCGGCGGTGTGCCGCACCGCCGAGGGCGCCGCCGAGCTGATCCCCGTCGTGCAGGTGGGCGATGCCCGCAAGGCCGTCGAACGACTGCGCCGGTGCGCCCTGGAGGTGGTCGCCACCTCCAGCCATGCGGAACTCTCGGTCTACCAGCGCGGCATGCCGGCACGCTGCGTCCTGCTCCTCGGCTCCGAGGCCAAGGGCCTCTCCAAGGACCTGGCCGAGTGCGCCGACGCGGTCGTGGCTATCCCCGGCAGCGGCGCCGTCGAGAGCCTGAATGTCGCCTGCGCGACGGCCGTGCTCATGGCCGAGTTCCGCCGGCGCCACCCCGGCTGAGGCCGCCTCGGGGAAGTCTGACCTGTCTGACCTGTCTGACCTGTCTGACCTGTCTGGCGGCCCCGGGCCGGGGGCGCCCGGCTGGCCGCCCGGGGTGGGCCGCGGCCGGCGCGGCCGGCGCGGGCCTTAATGAAGGCACCCCCCGTCGCGGCGGCGCAGCGCGCCGGGCGGCGGGGGGTGTGTGATTCGAGGCGCCGGGTTGAGAAGACCCGGCGCCGTCGTGTCAGGCGGTTCAGCAGCCGTAGCGGGCCGCGTCGCCGAGCTGCTCCTCGATGCGCAGGAGCTGGTTGTACTTGCAGATGCGGTCGGTACGGCTCAGCGAGCCGGTCTTGATCTGGCCGGCGTTGACCGCCACCGACAGGTCGGCGATGGTGACGTCCTCGGTCTCGCCCGAGCGGTGGCTGACGACGGCGGTATAGCCCGCCTTGTGGGCCATCTCGATGGCGTCGAGGGTCTCGGTGAGCGTGCCGATCTGGTTGACCTTGATCAGGATCGAGTTGGCGACGCCCATGTCGATGCCCTTCTTGAGGAACTTCACGTTGGTGACGAAGAGGTCGTCACCGACGAGCTGGCAGCGGCCGCCGATGCGGTCGGTGAGCATCTTCCAGCCTTCCCAGTCGCCCTCGGCCATGCCGTCCTCGATCGAGTCGACGGGGTACTTCTCGATGAGGCTGGCGAGGTACTCGACCTGCTCGGCACTGCTGCGGCGGGCGCCGCTCTTGCCCTCGAACTTGGCGTAGTTGTAGACGCCGTCCTTGAAGAACTCGCTGGCGGCGCAGTCGAAGGCGAGCATGACATCCTCGCCGGGCTTGTAGCCGGCCTTCTCGATGGCCTTGAGGATGGTCTCGACGGCGTCCTCGGTGCCGGCGAAGGTGGGGGCGAAGCCGCCCTCGTCGCCGACGGCCGTGCTCAGGCCGCGGGTCTTGAGGATCTTCTTGAGGTTGTGGAAGACCTCGGCGCCCATGCGCAGGCCCTCGCGGAAGCAGCAGGCGCCGACCGGGCGGATCATGAACTCCTGGAAGGCGATCGGGGCGTCCGAGTGGCTGCCGCCGTTGACGATGTTCATCATCGGCACCGGCAGGACCTTGGCGTTGACGCCGCCGATGTAGCGGAACAG
>JAGVUW010000355.1 GCA_019136035.1 Verrucomicrobiota bacterium
CTTGAAGATCCGCTTCCAGTCGATGTCGCCGGGCTTGAGCTGGCTGACGGCGGTGTGGCCGCGGTCGCTGCAGCCGACGGCGCCGCGGACGCCGAAGCCCTTCTCGGTGAAGTTAAGGCCGTTGCGGCACTCGCGGCCGGTGCCGTCGAAGGGCACCCACCGGCAGTGGCGCATGTCCACACCGCCCTGGAGGATGAGGTCCTCGAGCAGGCGCCCGACCGGGTTGTCGACGATGGCGGTGACCACGGCCGTGCGCAGGCCGAAGCAGCGGCGCAGGCCGCGCGCGACATTGTACTCGCCGCCGCCCTCCCAGACATCGAAACGCCGCGTGGTGTGGATGCGGCCGTCGCCCGGATCCAGGCGGATCATCACCTCGCCCAGTGAAAGCTGGTCCCACTGACAGGCCTTGGCCGGCTTGATGGAGAGGGTCGCCATCGTCGTGTCTCCTGCTTGCTGATCGTCTGCCATTCGGGTCGCCGCGCTCCGCCGCCCTCGGCGCGCTGCCGCCGTCGCTTCCCGCGCTGGAAACATAGCCCCCCGACACCGAGGCTCAAGGCGTTCCGGCGGCGCGCGGCGATGCCCGTGCCCAGCGCCGCCTCGCCTCGCGTTCTTGACGGCGCCTGAATCTGATAGTATGATTCTAGGTGTCGGCAGTACTGTTAGGGGATGGCTATGACTACGATGACGGCAACGGAACTGGCGCGGAA
This sequence comes from Verrucomicrobiota bacterium, assembly GCA_019136035.1. Taxonomy (GTDB): domain Bacteria; phylum Verrucomicrobiota; class Lentisphaeria; order Oligosphaerales; family JAFGRS01; genus JAGVUW01. Next base: position 708 of record JAGVUW010000355.1, read on the forward strand.
TCTCAGCGCCGTGCTGGATCGCCTCGAACACAGCTCGGAGGAGATCGTCGTCGTCCGCCATCGCCATCCGGTGGCGCGCCTCATTCCGGGTGCTCCCCGCATGAGCGCGATGGAGGCGTTCGCCGACCTTTACGGTGCCATCAGTGCCGACGAAGGCGCCGCCTGGAGCCGCGACTGTGCTGCGGCCGACCGCACGCTGACTCAGGAGGTCGCTGATCCGTGGGCGTGATCGTCGACACGTGCGTCTGGATCGATGTCGAGCGCCGTGCGCTGACGCCAGGCGAGGTCGCGGAGTGCATCGGGAATGACGTGGTGTACCTCTGCCCGCAGGTGATGGCGGAGCTGCAGTATGGTGTAGAGCGGGCAGCGACTCCGGAGCAGCGGAACCGCCGCAACAGCGCCTTGGACAAGATCCGGCGCAAGCCCTGCCTGATCGTCGATCAGACGACCGGTGAGACCTTCGGGCGGCTGGCCGCGCAGCTTGATCGGGCCGGCACGCCATCGACGCACCGCGTCCATGATGTCTGGATCGCCGCATTGGCGATCCAGCATGGCTTCCGGGTGCTCACCCGGAACCCCCGTGATTTTGCCGATATCCCTGGCCTTGACGTCGTCGCCATATGAGGCGCCGAAGAGGGTTCAGCGGGCGCTTCAGGCAAGGGCTCTATCCGCCTGGCAAACGGCCCCCGGGCAACGGCGGGAGGCCGACGGCGACGCCGCGGGTCTTCTGTCCGTCAGCGATGTCTCCACGAGCAGGCAACGGGCAGTGGAAGAAACCCCTGTCAGGGTGCTGCTTCAGCCTGGGCGTCCTGGCTGTGCGGCGCGAACGCGTCCCAGTCGTGCCAGACCAGGGCCGGTCGGCACAGCGGCCCGTAGTTGTCGGGAGCCGGCATGAGGAAGGTCGCCGCCTCGAGGGCGCCGGCGACGCCGCGGAAGGCCGTCATGCCGACGCCGGCGACGAGGCCGACCCAGGCGCCCTCCCAGGCGCCGCGTTCGGCGACGTGGCGGTCGATCTGACGCGGGAGCTCCAGGGGGCAGGTGATGACATTGACCAGGCCGCGCAGCAGCTTCGTCGCCATCGCGCCGACCACGACCTCGGGGGCCGGCTGCGCCTGAGCCGCGCCGAGAGGCCCGCAGGCCAGCAGGGCCGCCGTTGCCAGCAGGGTCATCCAGGGGGTTCGACGATGGCTCATGGGTGTCTCTCCTTGGGGATGCAGCGCCGGCGCCCGGCCGGCATGGTTGCGCTATGCCCCACACCATAGACTCCGGCACGCCCGCGCGCCAGGGGAGGCCGGCGCCTCAGCGCAGGAGCATATCGAGGTTCTCGGTGCCGATGATGGCC
>JAGVUW010000061.1 GCA_019136035.1 Verrucomicrobiota bacterium
GCCCCTGCGCCCGGGCCAGGCCACCGCCACCGGCCTCTGGCGGCATGTCCTCGGCCTCACCCAGGCGCGCCGGCGCGCCTGGCGACAGGCCCAGCGTCAGGCCACGCCGGAGGCCGTCCGCACCGCCATGCTGGCGGCCCTGCAGGCGGGCAGCCCGGCACGGGGCACGGCCATTCTCGCCGACCGCCGACGCCTGCAGGCGCTGGCCGCCGACCTCGAGGCCCCGATGACGATCACGAGCCTGACCACCGGCCGGCGCACCGCCGGCCCGGGAACGCCGACAGAGCCGTGAAGCTGCCGTGTGCCGGGACATCCGGTAACTGGCAGGAAATGGCCCCCGTGGAGGAAGGTCGGTCAGGACGGCCGCGACGGCACTCACTCTGGACTTCTGACCGCCGCGCCCGGCGGCGTCTCGCCGCGCCGGACGAAGGGCAGCTCGCGCAGCAGGTGGCGCAGGACCACCGAGGCGCAGTGCAGCCCGAACAGCGCCGGCATGTACGAGATGGTGCCCTGCGGGCGCTTCTCGCCGGGGCTCTCGGGGCAGGCGCCCTGGAAGTCGCCGGCATTGCCGAGGAGCCGCAGGGGCAGCTCTTCGGAGTAGACCACGGTGATGCCGCCGTCGACGCCCTGGCGGCGCAGGGCCTTGCGGATGCGCCGCGCCAGCGGGCACTGCCGTGAGACGGCAATATCGTCGACGCGGACCTCCCCGGGGAGGATCTTGCCCGCCGAGCCCATGCTCGAGACCACCGGCAGGCCGCGCCGAACACAGCCGGCCAGGAGCGCCACCTTCGCCGGCGCGTCGTCGATGGCGTCGACGACGTAGTCCCAGCCCTGCTCGAGCCAGCCGTCGACCGTCTCCGGGGTCAGCCTCTCGGCACAGCCGCGGACGTCACCCTCGGGGTCGATGTCGCGCAGGCGCTCGGCCATGACCACGACCTTGGGCCGGCCCAGGGTCGAGTGCAGGGCATGCGCCTGGCGGTTCAGGTTGCTGGCGCGGACCTCGTCCGGGTCGAGCAGGGTCAGATGGCCGACGGCGGCACGCGCCAGGGCCTCCGCGGCCCACGAGCCGACGCCGCCGACACCGCAGATCATGACGCGGCCGCGCCGCAGCGCCTCCAGGCCGGCGGGGCCGACCAGCAGACGCAGCCTCTCGAAGCCGTCGGCGGTAATCACGCGGGCCTCGTCGGCCCGCCGCTGTCGGCCATGAAGATCGGGTCGATGACCCTCTCGACGAAGCGCTCGCCGAGGCGCTCATAGCCCTCGGCGTTGGGGTGGAGCTGGTCGGGCAGGCAGGCCTCGACCCAGGCAGCGTCGAACAGGCTCAGGCCATCGACGTAGTGGACGCGGCTGTCGCCGCAGTCCTGCAGGCGCCGGACCGCCTCGGCCACCGCCTCGCGCACCCGCTGCAGCGACAGCCCGACGGCATTGGGGACCGTCTCGCGCGGCGGCGACACGATCGGCGAGATCACGGCCATCGGCACCTCGGGGTGGCGTTCGCGGATGATCGTCACCATGCCCACCACAGCGCTGACCAGGGTCCGCGCCGAGAGGCTCGCGCCGCCCTGGACATTGATGCCCAGCTTGAGGCTGATGACGTCGGCCGGGAGATCGCGGATGAGGCGCGCCAGCATCGGCTCGATGTGGCACTGGCCGCCGTAGCCCAGACAGGTCAGATGCAGATCGCGCCGACGCGCCGCAATCGCCGGCCAGGTGCGCGCCGGGCTGCCGGCGCCGCCGCAGTGGCTGATCGAGCTGCCGTAGGTGACCCAGCGCCGACGGCCATCCCGCGGCACCGACAGCGAGGCGCTCTCCTCAATCAGGAGGTCACAGAGCTTGACAACGCTGGTCTGGCCGAACCAGACCTCGACCACCTTGTCGCCCTCCGGCAGGCCCTCGAAGAGCACCCGGTCACTGCCCGACGCGACCACGGCCGAACTCAGGAGGGCCTCGCCGCAGGTCAGGTCCACCGGCACCGGCGCGCTGCCGGCGACCATGCTGACGCCCAGACAGCGCGAGTCGGTGCTGACGCGGAGGCGCACCCCGGCGGCC
>JAGVUW010000536.1 GCA_019136035.1 Verrucomicrobiota bacterium
GGACGAGGGGCAGGCGAGGACGAGGGGCAGGCGAGGACGAGGGGCAGGCGAGGACGAGGGGCAGGCGAGGACGAGGGGCAGGCGAGGACGAGGGGCAGGCGAGGACGAGGGGCAGGCGGGGACGAGGGGCGTTTCAGCGCCGTGTCGTCGCGTCTCGGCGGCCGGTGCGGAGGTAGTCGGCGATGCCGTTCGCATCGAGCCCGTCGATGCCGAGGGTCGCCGGCGTACGGGCGCCGCGTTCGCGGTAGTCGATTCCGGTGAGGATGCTGGCGAACTGCACCACGGCGCGGCTGGCCGGGGTCGGCACCCCGAGCTGTTCGCCGAGGCAGCAGTAGAAGACCAGGCCCATGCCGACATCCTCGTGGAGGTAGCGGTGGTCGATGGTGTTCGGGCTGCGGAAGGCGCCGAAGCCCGAGCCGTCGCGGTAGCATGCCAGGGTGTCGGTGCTCTCGGCGTATCCCTGTTGCACCGAGGTCTGTGAGTCCGGCTGCGCCGGGCAGCCCAGGGCCCGCAGGAGGGCCATGCGCTCGCCGTCGAGGGTGGCGATGAGGCGCGCCACGGTGGGCGAGACGCCATCGCGGTAGAAGAGCATACGCTCGCCCTCGTTCTCGAAACGCGCCGCGTTGAGCAGCGTGATGGGCGGGTGGATGACCGGGTTGGCATTGTTGAGGCCGGCCTCGAGGACATCGCGGCCGCGTACCAGGCCCGGGAACAGCGTCTCGAGGAGGGCCCCGACGCGGTCGCTGTCGCAGGCCGGGAAGACCCCGTAGAGCACCCGTGCGACGCGGACGGCGCAGGAGACGCGGTGGCCTTGGGCGCGGCAGCCGTAGGTCAGGGTGCTGAACTCCGCCAGGGTGGGCAGGGCCTCCATACCGCGGTCGCGGAAGGCGCGGGCGAGGTGCAGGGCGCCGCCGGTGGAGCCGGGGTTCAGGACGACGATCTGATTCGGCTTGACCAGGGGCGCCAGGGCCTCGGCCAGGCGGTCATGGGCCAGGGCCTGGCAACAGAGCATGACCAGGTCGGCGCCCCGGACCGCCTCGGCCAGGTCGGCCGTGACCATCGCCAGCCGGGCGGAGCCGCACACCGCGCCCTCGGCATGGAGAACGGGATCCCGGCGCAGGGCCTCGAGGGGCGCGGTGAAGTCCGGGAGGTCCGTCAGGCGGACCTGGAGGCCCTGCAGGGTCAGGTCGACGGCAGCGGTCTTGCCGCCGTTACCGGCGCCGATGATGGCAGCGCAGAGGGGCATGACGTTCTCAGTAGCGGTAGTGGTCCGGCTTGTAGGGGCCTTCGGTCGGGACGCCGAGGTAGGTGGCCTGCGGCGGGGTCAGGGTCGTCAGGCGCGCCCCGAGTTTGCCGAGGTGCAGGCGGGCGACCTCCTCATCGAGTTTCTTGGCGAGGCGGTAGACGCCGACAGCGCGGTCCGGGTGACGGGCGATATCGATCTGCGCCAGGGTCTGGTTGGTGAACGAGTTGCTCATCACGAAGCTCGGGTGGCCGGTGGCGCAGCCGAGGTTGACGAGGCGGCCCTCGGCCAGGACGTAGATGCAGTGGCCGTCGGGGAAGGCATAGCGGTGCACCGGGCACTCGTTGCCCTTGATCTCCTGGCGCACCACGCCGGGCTGGCGCGCCAGAGCGGTCACCTGGATCTCGTTGTCGAAGTGGCCGATGTTGCAGACGATGGCCTGGTCTTTCATGCGGCTCATGTGCTCGACGGTGATGACATCGCGATTGCCGGTGGCGGTGACGTAGACATCGGCGATCGGCAGGGCGTCCTCGACGGTGCAGACCCTGAAGCCCGCCATGCAGGCCTGCAGGGCGCAGATCGGGTCGATCTCGCTGACCAGGACCTGGGCGCGCTCGTTGCGCAGGGCCTCGGCCGAGCCCTTGCCGACGTCGCCATAGCCGCAGACCATGACGGTCTTGCCGGAGAGGAGGACATCGAGGGCGCGCTTGATGCCGTCGGTCAGCGAGTGCCGGCAGCCGTAGATATTGTCGAACTTGCTCTTGGTCACCGAGTCGTTGACATTGACGGCCTGGAAGAGCAGGGC
>JAGVUW010000505.1 GCA_019136035.1 Verrucomicrobiota bacterium
GTAGGTGCGGGTGTCGGGGGTGGTCGGGAAGTGATGGCGGACCCAGCGCTCACTGTTGTCGTCGGTGTACATCAGGCACCCGAGCGCCATCTGTTTGAGGTTGTTGACGCAGGAGATGGATCGGGCCTTCTCGCGGGCCTGGGCCAGGGCCGGCAGGAGCATGGCCGCGAGGATGGCGATGATGGCGATCACCACGAGCAGTTCAATCAGCGTGAAGAAGGCCGGTCGCGTGGTCGGTGTGTACGGCTTCATGGGTGCGCCTCCAGGGACCGTGATGTGTGAGCCGGCGGGCCCGGCGTAAGCCTTTACGCTTACGACCGTATCCGCCAAGGCGGGTTGCGTCAACTCATCCCACTCAGTTTCAGCGGTTCTGACGGCCTGGACCGGGCGCCATGGGGCGCCTCGAGGACCGTTTGGACCGGAGCAGATGCCGAGCCCGCGCCTTGGTCAGGCCTCATTTCACTGGGGCGGCGTCGTCTTGCGCGGACCGGGGCGCTGAAGCTCGGCGGTCCGGCGGCAACGGCAGTCGCCGGGAGAGAGGGCGGGCGGGGGCGGTACGGCGAGGAGGCAGGAAGCGGTGCGGGAATGGCGACCCCAAGGGGATTCGAACCCCTGTTGCCGGGATGAAAACCCGGTGTCCTAGGCCTCTAGACGATGGGGTCTCACGAGTGAGAGACGAGGCTCTGCGGTCGACTAATCTAGCGGTCCGCTCTTGCCTTTCAAGGCGATGGGGCCATTTTCGAGGGAGTCCGCCAGTCGCCTCCGGACAGGCTGACGCGGCTCCTGGCGCGGCAGTTTTCCGGGAGGTGCGACGGTGCTGAGCGCGGCGCGTGGACTCGCGCGCCGCCCATGGCTGTCCGGAGGCGACTGAGCGGGCCCGTGCTTCCGCGCGGTGTCGCGGGTCCGGCGTCGCCGGGCGTTCGTCCGGGCGGGCTGGGGCCTGCCGGTGGTGTGTCGGGGTTCCATGGAGAGCCGGATGACGATGGGTCGGGCGAAACTCAAGGTTGCCTGTCCAGGCTGTCGGCAGAAGCTGGATGTGACGGATTTGGAGCCTTTCACGCGGGCCGACTGTCCGCGCTGTGGCGGGCCGGTGATCGCGCCGAAGCGCTTTGCCGCGCTGCTGCTCGAGGAGCCGCTCGGGTCGCGCCGTGGTGTGGCGGCCTATCGGGCTCTCGATCTGACTCTGGACCGGGAGGTCCTGGTGCGCATCCTGGAGCAGGACGCCGGCCGTCACGGCGCGGGCTTCCAGGCCTTGGCGCGGCGCGCCGCGGGAGTGAACCACCCCGGGGTTCTGCCGATCTACTCCTGCGGCGAGGAGGCCGGCCAGCCTTATGTGGTGAGCCAGTTCATGTTGGGTGGGCTGTGGTCGGCGCTGCTGGGCGAGGTGCCGGGCGTCTCGGAGCGCCTGCGTCTTGGGCTGCCGTGGGTCCAGGCGGTGGCGGGGGGGCTGCAGGCGGCGTCGGCGCAGGGCCTGGTGCATGGCGCCGTCAGCCCGCTGAGTCTCTTCATGGACACCGACCGGCAGGTCAAGATTGGCGACTTCGGCCTCGACCTGCTGCTCTTCGGGAACGCGGCGCCGGGGGCCGATGCCTCGGCGGACCTGGCGGGCTATCTCAGTCCCGAGGTCCTGTCGGGCGGTCCGGCCTCCATGGCAGCCGACGTCTTCGGGGTCGGTGCGCTGCTGTACCACGTCCTGACGGGGCGACCGCCCTGTCAGGCTGCCGATGGCACGGCGGCGATGCGGTACTGGTCGGATGGCGGCGTGCCGGAGTCGCCGCGGCAGGGGGACGCGGCGGTTCCCGCGGACTTGTCGGCGCTGTGTCTGCGGATGCTGTCGCCGTCGGTTTCGGAGCGTCCGTCGGACTTCACTGCGGTGTTGGCCGGCCTGGGGGGGCCCGCGGCGGCGTCGTCACGTCGGGCGGCCGAGGGCGCGGCGGTGGTTCCGCGGGCCCGCGCCGGGCGTCGGGGAGCGCGTCAGGCCGAGCGGCTGGAGTCGGCGTCGACGGTGGCGGCCTCGGCGGCGGCCTCGGCGGCGGTTTCAGCGGG
>JAGVUW010000374.1 GCA_019136035.1 Verrucomicrobiota bacterium
GATGCCGCCGCCGCGCTTCGTCGCCAACTGGGGCTACCGCCTGGCGCACCTGACCCTGGCCTGCGCCTTCTTCGTCTTCCTGGTGCCCGCCTTCCCGCTGCCGCAGGGCCGCTCGATCGGCCTCATACCGGTCGGCTTCCGGACCACGCAGGAACAGGCCTTCCCGGTGCTCTGGCGGCAGTGGCTCCAGCCGACCACGCAACTCCTCTCGCGCGGCGACCCCGGCAGCCGCCAGACGGCCGATACCGCCAAGCGCACCGACCCGAATCCGGTCATCGACCCGAAGGCCCGCCACGCCGTAGCGACTCAGCCCGGGCCGGCGCAGATGGACGCCCGCGAGGGCCTCGGCGGCGCCGGCATCGGCACCGACCTGGTCATGCGCGTGCAGTCGCCGGCTAAGCTCTACTGGCTGGCGCAGCTCTATGACCTCTACGACGGCAAGACCTGGCGTCTGTCGCCCGTCCTGCGGGGCGGTCAGAGCGGCCTGGACCGCCATCAGGGCCAGGGCGCCCGCAAGATCGAGCAGCAGATCAGCATCGAGAAGGGCCTCAGCAGCCGCCTGCCCGGGGCCTTCCGCGTGACGCGCTGCCTCTGGGACGACGGCCAGAACGCCATTATCTCCGGCGCCGCGGCCGAGTCTGCCGCCGCGATCGTCTTCCGCGATGCCGCCGGCGCCTACCTGCGCACGGCGCCGCCGGCGCTGCCCTGGCGCTACCGCAGCACCTCGGAGGTGCCGACCATCGACAGCTCGCTCGAACCGGCGAGCTGGGAGAGCTTCGCCAACCAGGGCTGGAACTACCGCCGACTGCCCGACCGCATCATCACCGACCGCGTCCGCCGCCTCGCTGCCGCCCTGACCCAGGACTGCACCACGCCGATGCAGAAAGCCCTGGCCCTGCAGAACCACCTGCGCCAGCACTACACCTACAGCCTCACCCCGGCGCCGGTGCCCGAGGACCAGGAGCTGGTCGATTACTTCCTCTTCGAGAGTCGCGAGGGCTACTGCCAGCACTTCGCCCAGGCCCTGACCGTCCTGGCCCGCCTGGTCGGCCTGCCGGCCCGCCTCGCCACCGGCTACTCGCCTGGCAACCATAACCTCCTCGCCAACGTCTTCGAGGTCTACGAGTACCACGCCCACGCCTGGACCCAGATCTTCATCGAGCCCTACGGCTGGCTGACCTTCGACGGCGTCGCCCCCGGGAATCTCCGCCTCGACTCGGGGCCGTCCTTCCTGCGGCGCCTCATGGACCCCTTCGGCGAGGACTGGAACGCGCGCCCGCCGGAACTGACCCTGCGCGCGCCGCCGCCGCCGGCCCCGCCCTCGGCGGCGCCGCCGCCGGAGTCATCCGCGTCGACCCGCCGCGACCCGGTGACGCGTCTGGCCGAGGATATCTACGCCCGTGCCATGGTCGAGTCGAAGAGCCTCGAGCCTGACGCGGGGGCGGTGGCCAAGGCTGCCGGTCTGACCCTGAAGGAGTGGTCCCGCGAACGCCTTGCGGCGCTCCGTCAGGGCCTCGGCGCCTGGGGGGCCGACTTCTGGGAGCGTGTGCGGGGCGCGGCCCGTCGCCTCATGGCGTTGGCGCGTTCGCTGACGGCCGCCTCTTTCGTCGCCCTCGGGCTGGTCCTGCTCGCGGCCTCGGTGCTCTGGAACCGTCGGCGCTGGCTGGCGGGGCTGATCGGGACGGCCTGGGCACGCTGGCGCTGCCGGCGGCGCTGGGAGCGCACCCTGCGCCAGCGGCACCGCGACCCCGCCGCGCTCCTGGCGGCCTGTGGCGAGGTCCTCGCCGAGACCCTCCGTCTGGGCCGGCTCGTCCGCCCCGCCAATCTCGATGCTATGGAGTTCGCCGAGTGGCTGCGGCGTGCCGAGCCGGCCGTGGCCACGGACTACCGGCTCTTCGCGGCCGCCCATGCGCGCCTGGTCTTCGCCGACCGCCCGCCGACGCCGCCGGAGGCCGAGTCCGTTCTGGCGGCGGTCGGGCGCGTCCGCGCCGAGATCCTGGCGCGCCTGACCCTCACCGGCGCCCGTCGGCGCGCCGACCGCCCCG
>JAGVUW010000038.1 GCA_019136035.1 Verrucomicrobiota bacterium
GCGCCGCGCCGGGCAGCGCGGCGGAGCCGTACACGGGTACGGGCTGGGCGCGCGAGGTCGTTCACGAGGCGACGGGCATCGCCATGGTGTACATCCCGGCAGGCAGCTTCACCATGGGTAGCCCAAGGGACGAAATGGGACGCGGCGGCAATGAGCGTCAGCACCAGGTGACGCTGACGCGCGGATTCTATATGGGCAAGTACGAGGTGACGCAGGGCCAGTGGGCGGCGGTGATGGGCAGCAACCCGTCGCGCTTCAGGAATGCTGGTACCGACGCCCCGGTCGAGAAAGTCTCGTGGGACGACTGCCAGGCATTCTGCCGGAAGCTCGGGGAGGGCTTCCGCCTGCCGACGGAGGCGGAGTGGGAGTACGCCTGCCGCGCCGGCACGACGACGGCGCTGTACACCGGCGATCTGACCATTATGGGCGAGTACAACGGTCCTGAGCTGGACGCGATCGCCTGGTACGGAGGCAACAGCGGCGTGAGCTACGCTGGCGGCCACGACTCCAGCGGCTGGCCTGAGAAACAACACGGGCACCGACGTGCGGGTACGCACCCGGTCGGCGGGAAGCAGCCCAATGCCTGGGGGCTCCATGACATGCTGGGTAATGTCTGGGAGTGGTGCCAGGACGGGTACGGCGACTATCCGTCGGGTGCGGTGACGGCCCCCACCGGCCCGGGTGCGGGTTCGGACCGCCTCTGCCGCGGCGGCAGTTGGAGCATCGTTGCGCGGAGCTGCCGCGCGGCGTATCGCCTGAAGGGCGCGTCGTCGTATCGCGATGACACCCTGGGCTGCCGCCTCGTGAGGACAGCCCCTTGAGGGCCTGGCCGATCGTGTGGGTGGGGCGCCCATGACGGCGGCTGCCCTGGGAGCACCGGGCCTCGGCTCGGTGGCGCTCCCGATCACGGCGTGCGTGTCTGGGGTCAGCCAGAGGGGGCCGGCCAGGCGTCTGCGGGTGCCCTTCCTTGCGTTACAGCGGGGGCCTGCAGGGCTTTTCCGAGGAGGCCGTGCGCGTGGTCTGTGCCGGCCGGGACCTCCTCGGGATGATCCGGCCGACATCGTCTCGGATTCAGTGACCGAACCGGCGCCCTCGTGCTCGTCTCCTCCTCCTCCGCTTCCCGCATCTCGTCCTCGTCGTTGAACCATTCCCATGCGGAATCGAGGCCGGGGGGGACGAGGCTGCGAGGACGATGGAAGAGACTGCGAGGACGAGGACGGGAAGGGGGACGGACGGGGCGTTCAGGTTGTCCTGAGTGGCGCGGCCGGCGCACGCCGTATCCGGGATCGCTGGAAACTTCCGCCCGAGATGGGGTGAAAGCCTTGCACGACGGGCCTGTCGGGGTACATTGCCGCCGCAGTTTCGGATGACTTCAGGGGTGAAGGGGTCCGAACGCGGCAGGCCGTGGCACGGCGAGCCAGAGAGGGGTGCGGTTTTGTCAATCGTTGATGTCGCCCGCAAGGCAGGCGTCTCGGTCTCCACGGTCTCGCGGGTGATCAACCGTCAGTCCGGCGTTTCGGCCGAGACCGCGGCGCTGATTCGCCAGGCGATGTCCGAACTTGGCTACGTGCCGCCGACGCCCGATCGCCGGCGGGGGCCGAAGACGCACCGCAGCGGCAGCCTGGGCCGGAGTCAGGTCGTGCTGTTGCTGGGTCCACGCCATGACCAGTTGCACGAATGCGACTACCTCCTTTCGCGTCTCGAGGCCGGCCTGCAGGAAGGCGCCGCAGAACACGGCGCGACGCTCTGCATCGGCAGTGCTGCCGAGGCGGCCCACGAGGCGGCCTTCGACGAGGGCCCCCACACCAGGGCGCTGTTCGTCATCGACAGCCAGATCCCGGAGGGAGTCCTGGCCCGCTACGCCGGGTTGCCGGTGGTGCATCTCCTGACGCCCTCGCCAGTGCGCCAGCGCACCTGGGACGCGGTCTGTTCCGACGGCGCGGCGGTGGGCCGCCACGCCGCGGCGCACCTCGTCGGCCGCGGCCATCGCGACCTCTGTGTGGTCAATCCGGTGCCTTGCTGGGCGGCGGCGGCCGAGCGCGCCA
>JAGVUW010000622.1 GCA_019136035.1 Verrucomicrobiota bacterium
ACGGCCGCCGTCCCGCCAGCGCTGCGCGCCGGATACAGCACGGGAGGAGACCGCTTGCGGCGCCGCCATAGCACCCCGCGAGCCGGCGCGCGGGATCCGGTCCGTCAGAACGCCGGGTCCGTCGGCGGCAGGGGCCGTGGCGTCAGGCGGTGTCGGCGTCTCAGGCAGGCCTCCCAGGCGGCGCGGTCGGGGCCCAGGGCCGGTCCGACGACCTCCTGGAGTTCGCGGCTGGCGAAGCGTGCCAGGATGGCGTGCGCCTCGGCGCAGAAGGCGGCCAGGCGGCGGGCGCCGTCGAGGCTGCCGCAGCGCGCCGCGGCGGCGGCGAGGTGCACTTCGGCAAGGGCGCCCTGGTAGCGCTGGCCGGCGCCGTCGAGGCCGCTGTCGGCATAGCCCCCGACGAACTCGCGCCTGAGGAGCGCCTCCAGGGGCGCCGCCAGGCGCCGGTCGCCGAGGCGTTCGGCGCAGAAGGCGATGCTCAGGAGGCGGTCGAAGTGCGGCACGCGGCGCATGTCGATACGGCCGCGGAAGTACGGGTTGATGCCGGTTGACGGCGCCCCGCCGGCGTCGGTGCGGTCGATGACCGCCGCCACGGCCGCGGCCGCATCGGCGGCCCGGCAGAGCCCCAGCAGCACCAGGAGCTGATTCAGACGCCAGTAGTCGTCCGGGCCGTCGACCATGCCGGCGCGCGGCTTGCCGGGCTTGTGCGGATGGCCGTCGTCGCAGGGCCAGCGCTCGGCGGCCGCCAGGTCGCGCAGGGCCGCCTCGAGGACCGCCGCGCCGCGCTGCGACCCGAACCACGCCAGGCCCTTGGCGAGCTGCAGCCGACCGGGGCCATCCGGGGCCGCGGCGAAGGCCGCCTCGAGGAGCGGCATGGCCGCGTCAGGCGGCGCCAGGACGAGATCGCGGAGGGCCATCTCCTCACCGGCCGCCAGACGCGCGACGGCGCGCGCCGGCGCGTCGGCACTCGGCCACGGCGCCGCCAGGCGGTCGACCACAATCCCGAGATCACGGAGGCGGCCGACCAGGGCCGCGACGTCGATGTGGCGCGGGTCGCCATCCGCCGCGGCGGCCATGGCCGCCGCGAGGCCGGTGGCGTAGCCGAGGTTCTGGATATCCGGGACCATCCGGCAGAGGCAGGCCGCGTCGGGCGTCGCCGAGATTGCCTTGGCGGTCACCAGGAGCCCGCGCCGCCCGCGCGGGATGCAGCAGCGCAGGGGCACGCGCACCGGCAGCAGTGCCGTCTGCAGGGGCAGGAAGCCGAGCCGGCCGAGCCAGGAGGCGCTCGGGCCATGCGGGTCCCAGTCGCTGCAGGCGACGGCGATGGTGTCCTCGAAGTCGCGTCCGGAGAAGACATCGCGGAGGTCCAGGGTGGCCTCGCCCTCGATGTGGCGGCCCTCGCGCACGGTCAGCATCCCGGTGAAGTCGAAGTGCCGGCCCAGGCGGTGTGCCAGGCGCTGGCCGCGCAGGACCTCCGAGAGCAGGCGCTGGTCGATGACATCGAGGTCGGAGGCGACGGCCTCGGCGCCGCCGCGACCGAGGCTCCACTGGCTGCAGTCCTGGGCATTGCCCGAGCGCGCGTCGCCGAAGCTGGTGGCGACGCCGCAATGCACCGCCGCGTCGCCATCGCCGGTGGCGTCGAGGGTGACCGCGGCCGGCAGGACGACGAGGCCCTCGCGGTCGGCCACGAGCAGGCCGCGGACGCGGTCGCCGTCGACGACGCCGCCGCAGACGACGGCGCCGGGGTACCACCGTCCGCCGTGGCGGAGGACGGCCTCGAGGTAGTGCGCCATGCGCACCAGCCGCCGCACGCCGGCGCGGCCCGGGTGGACGCGCTCGGCGAGGGCCGCCAGCTCGGCATCCAGTCGGGCCGTGATGCCGCCGCGGTAGCCGTGGTAGTACCCGGCCACCAGGCCGATGGTCTGGGTGCCGCCGGGGTCGGAGAGCTGCTCGACGACGGCCGTCGCGGCGCCGGCCTCGAGGGCGGCCAGGGCGGCCGGCGCGCCGGCCGTGCCGGCGCCGGCGACCAGGACGCCCGCGC
>JAGVUW010000270.1 GCA_019136035.1 Verrucomicrobiota bacterium
CGTCGGAAGGCGAGCAGGGACCACACGTAGAAGGCGATGGCCACCAGGCTGAGGGCGTTGATGCCGATGACGAAGGAGAAAGCCTCGCAGGCGCCGCCGGCGATGGCGCCGAGGATGTTGGCGCCGAGAGCCCGGGACGGCGTCGTCGACCGGGTGAAGGCGGTGGCGAAGATGACTCCCGAGAAGAAGATGGGCAGCGCCATGATGCCCCCGGCCGCGACGCCCTTGGCCAGCGCCGGGAGGAAGAGGAGTGCGCGGAAGGGGAAAGCGACGTTCAGGAGCAGGACACCGACCAGGCCGGCATAGAAGGGCACCAGCGAACGCACGGGTCGCCAGGCGACGTAGGCGTTGGCCAGGAGGGCGGTGACCATGACGCTGGAGACCACGATGGCATTGACCACCCAGGTGCTGCCGAACAGCATGGCCATCTTACTGACGCTCTGGACCTCGACGAGGAGGAAGGCGGCGCCCATGGCGAAGTAGGGCCAGTCGAAGTGGCGGAAGTCACCGGTGAAGCGTCGTCCGACGAGCATGGCGCCGACCAGGAGGACGCCCATGACGATGAGGTAGAGCCGCGGGATGGTGCGCGATTCGAGGTAGAGGTAGGGCCAGTCGTCCGTGCCGAGCGGGATGTCGCCCTCGAATCGAAGGCTCCCCTCCTCGATGACCTGGCGGGCCCGTTCGCTGGCGGCCAGGCGTTCCTCGAGGCGGTTGTCCTTGGCGGCGAGGAAGGTCGGGCCGCCGCCACCGCCGCCGAAGCACCGGATTTCCGGAGCCCAGAAGGCGCGGGGCGGGGCACCGAAGGCGCCCTCGAGCATGTTGCACAGTCGCAGGCCGATGAACGGCTTCTCGGCCGCGAATACCACCGCCATCAGACCGCGGTCGGTCAGCAGCGCCCGCGCCTCCTGGAAGGACTCGAGGGTGTAGACGAAGTTGTCGATGCGGACATTCGAGAACGACGAGGTGAGCGTATGCGAGTCCAGGGCGCCGAACCAGACCAGGTCGTACCGTCGCGCCGTCTTCTTCAGGAACGACCGCGCGTCGTCCACGACAACCGTGACGCGGGGGTCGTCGTAGGGCTTCTCGGGATGGAAGCGTCGCCCGAGGTCGACGATGACCGGGTCGATCTCGACCGCGTCGACATGCTGCGCGCCATTGCGCAGGGCCGCGGCGACGTCGTTGCCGGTGCCGGCGCCGACCACCAGGACATTCTCGGGCGGCGGCATGAGCCGGTAGATCAGGTTGTAGCCGCGGTGGTCGGTGTCCGCCACCTCCGGCCAGAGGTCGACATGCTGCCTCAAAAACTCCGGTGACAGGTTGAGGATGCGCTGGTAGAAGGTCTCGTTGACGTCCAGTTGGTAGCCGACGTGAACCCAGGACCCGTCGGGCCGGTTCTCGCCGACTTCATCGATCCGCAGTTTCTGGTACGGCGACCAGAGGGTCTGCCCCGGCAGGCGACGGTCTGCCAGGAAGGGCAGCACCAGGACCGGCAGGCAGGCCAGGGTCAGCCAGCGCTGACGCCAGGTGGGCAGCAGCGGCAGGGCCAGCAGGCAGGCACTGCCGAACCACACCGGCGGCGAGAGCATCAGCACCGAGAACAGCGAGAAGAGCCAGACGCCGGCAAGGCTGCCGGCGATGTTCGCCGAGTAGGCCGCCAGACGACGCGGGCAGTCCTGGAAGAGCAGGCCCAGCAGACGGCCGCCCGGGACGAACAGGCCTACGATGCCGGCGAAAAGGCCCACCAGAAGGCCCAGCGCCGCCAGACGCGGCAGCAGGGGCTTGCCCTGCGTGGACCCCCACATCCACAGGGGCATATCGTTGAAGTCGCCCAGGAAGGCCGTGACCGGCCGGTAGAGGTCGTAGCCGAGGTCCTTCGGAAGCATCACTGCCAGGCAGAAGGCTGCCGCCAGGGGGATGGTCAGGGCAAAGGCCGGCCGGGGGTGCCGGGTGAGGAGGCAGCCGGTGCCGATGCCGAAGAAGCAGCCGATCAGGGTGAGGTTGCTGAAGTAGGCGAAGACCCGAATCTCGGTGGAGATCC
>JAGVUW010000501.1 GCA_019136035.1 Verrucomicrobiota bacterium
CCGGTCGTACTGCGAGAGCTGGTAGTTCTTCGGCATGTCCGGGTAGAAGTAGTTCTTGCGGTCGAACTTGCTCGGACCCGTCACCTCGCAGCCGCACATGAGGCCGGCCATCAGAGTCTTGGTCACCGCCTCGCGGTTGATCGTCGGCAAGACCCCGGGATAGCCCAGACAGACCGGGCATACCCGCGTGTTGGGCTCGCCGCCGAAGTCGTTGGCGCACCCGCAGAACATCTTGCTGCGGGTGATCAACTGGGTGTGGACCTCGAGGCCGATGACTGCTTCGTACTCCATGCGCTTCTCGCCGCGGCGGGTGGCTGTGAGAACCCAAGGCCCATCAACATAGCGGCACTTCGCCGGAGACCCAAACGCCGCCACGGCCGCCCGGACGGTTCCCCGGGCGCCGCCCTGGCCACGTCGGCGCGGACGGCGTGGCGGCATCCCCGCGGCGGGTAGCGCAACGTCAGCGCAGGGGGTATCGTGTTACCGTTCAGTTCGGCCGTGGCTGACAGTGGCAACGACAACGGAGGGCCTTCGCCATGAGGAATCGCCGGTGTGCCGCGGGTGGGTCCAGCGCCACGGGTGCCGTGGGGCGCTTCACCCTGATCGAGCTGCTCGTCGTGATTGCCATCATCGCCATCCTGGCGTCGATGCTCCTGCCGGCCCTGTCGCAGGCGCGGGCCAAGGCCAGGTCGGCGTCCTGCCAGTCGCAGCTCAAGCAGATGGGCGTCGGGCTGTTCATGTACATCGATGACAACGACGAATTCCTGCCGGCGGGGTGCTGGGGCGGCATGAGCCACAACGTCGTCACGGCCACGGGCCAGCCCGCCGCCTATCAACTGGGCGGCTTCCTGAGCCCGTACACCTCGACCGACAAGAACTTCTGGACCTGCCCTGCGGCCGCGACCGGCTATGGCACGACCTACCCGGGGCTGCGGTACCGCTTCTACATCAATGCCGGATCGACCTTCTTCGGCTACCCGCCGGCCAACCCGGGCGACCCGATCACGCCATCCTGCCGCATCTCCAAGGTCGAGGGCCTGGCCGGCGGGGTCTCGGGCACCCACGCCATCCGCGACATCGACGGCTGGAACTACCCCGGCTGCCCGGTCGAGGATCTCGACCCCGTGCCCGTGCATAACTTCGGCCGGAATGTACTCTACTTCGATGGCAGCGTGCGCTGGGTGCGGTCGATGATCGGACGCACGCCCTGACCGCCGCCGTGCCACCGAATCGCCTTAAGGACCTCTAAGGACGGAGTATCGTGATCACCAGGACCCTTGGACAGACGGGCATCCGCGTGTCGGTCGTCGGCTTCGGCGGCATGCGCTTCTTCAACCGTGACGAGGCCGAGGCCAAGGCCACCGTGCGGCGCTGCGTCGAGAAGGGCATCACCTTCTTCGAGACCGGCAGCTATGGCGGCGGCCGCAGCGAGGAGGTCCTCGGCAAGGCCCTCTGGGAGGTGACCCGGCGCGACCAGGTCGTCCTCGCCGACAAGGCCGCCGTGGCGGACTTCCCCACCGCGGCGGCGGTGCGCGCCGCCATGGAGGCATCCCTGCGGCGTTACCAGACCGACTACTTCGACGTCTTCAACTTCTGGGGGACGAACACCCCCGAGATGCATGAGCACATCCTGCGTGCCGGCCTCCTGGACGAGGTGCTGCGGGCCAAGGAGGAGGGCCTCGTCCGGGCCATCGGCCTGACCACGCATGCGCGCCCGGAGTGGATCCGTGACTTCGTCGAGGTCTACCCGTGGGACTGCGTCGTGCTCAAGGAGCACCTCCTCTACAGCCGCAACCAGGAGGTCATCGCACACCTCGCCGACGCCGCTGGCCGGCGGCGTCGTGGCGCATCCCGGCGCGGCCATCCGCGAGATGCTGACGCAGGCCGGGACGACCCCGGCGGTGCTCGGCCTGCGCTACCTGGTCGCCAATCCCGGCGTCAGCAGCGCCATCAGCGGCATGACCACCCCGGATGAGATCGACGAGAATGTCCGCGCCGGCAGCGTCGAAGGCCCCCTGACCGCGACCGAGCAAGGCCTCATCGACGAGATCCGCCGACGCACCTCCGCCCTCGGTGAGCGCTTCTGCACGAGCTGCGGCTACTGCCTGCCCTGCCCGCAGGAGGTGAACATTCCGGGCATCTTCCGCCTGTGGAATCTGCAGCGCGGCTACGGCAACGACGCCTACAGCCGCCTGGAGTACCAGAAGCTCTGCGAACAGCGCCACTGGGCCGACTTCCCCGGCGCCTCGGCCGAGCACTGCGTCGAGTGCGGCCTGTGCGAGACGAAGTGCCCGGAGGGCCTGCCGGTCATGGCCGACCTGAAGAAGGCCCATAGCGACCTGACGGCGCCCCGGCAGTGACATCGCGGCCGGCCGCCCGGCCCGCGCCTCACCGCGGCCGACGGCGCCCGGCCGCCAACTTCGGAGAACCTGACGTGGTCATCGACATCCATGCCCATCCGCCGCCAGAGCGCGACGGCCGTCGCGACTACGAGGGCCTCATCGACCTGGCACGCCGACAGGGCATCGACCGGCTCTGCATGCTCGGCCGGGTCGGCGAGAATGGCCCCGACCCGACGCCCGAACAGATCGTCCTCGCCAATACCGAGACCATGGACGCGGTGAGGGCCTACCCCGAAGCCCTCGTCGGCTTCGCCTACCTCAACCCGGCCCACGACCCCGCCTTCATCCGCGCGGAGATGGATCGCACCCTCGCCAGCGGGACGCTGCGCGGCATCAAGCTCTGGGTGGCGGTCAACGCCCGCGACGCCCGGCTGGACACGATCATGACGCGCGCCGACGAGCTCGGCGTGCCGGTCCTGCATCACTCCTGGTACAAGAGCGTCGGACTGGTCTACAACGAGTCGTCGCCCGCGGATATCGCCTGCCTGGCACGGCGTTTCCCGGCGGTCCCTATCATCATGGCACACCTGACCGGCTGCGGCTGCCGCGGCGTCGCCGATGTCCAGGACTGCCCGAATGTCCTCGTCGACACCAGCGGCTCGCAGCCCGAGCAGGGCATGGTCGAGTGGGCCGTCGCGCAACTGGGGGCCGAGCGGCTCGTGTATGGCTCCGATGTCACCGGCCGTGACTTCGGCACGCAGCTCGGCCGCATCCTGGGCGCCCGTCTCACGACCCGGCAACGCGATCGGATCCTCGGCGGCAACGCCTGCCGTCTGCTCGGGCTGGAGGCGACGCGATGACTCTCGACACCAACACCTGGGTCGGCCATTGGCCCTTCCAGCGTCTGCAGCCGCGCACGCCGTCGGCGCTGGCGCGTCTGCTCCAATCCGCGGGCATCGACCAGGCCTGGACGGCCGCGGCCGACGCCGTGCTCTACCAGGACCCCCAGCAGGGCAACGCCGCGTGGCTCCCGGCCGTGGCGCGGACGCCGGGGCTGCTGCCGGTGGCGATCCTCGACCCGACCCTGCCGAACTGGCGTGCCTCCTGGCGGCGCTGCGCCGACGACTGGGGCGCACGCGTGGCCCGGCTGGTGCCGTCCTACCACCGCCTCGACCTGGCTGACCCGCGCGTTGACGAGATGGTCGACGAGGTGGGCGCCGAGGGTGTCGTCTCGCTGCAGTTCCGCATGGAGGACGAGCGGCGGCACCACCCGCTGATGAAGGTCCCGCCGCCGCCGGTCGAGGCGATCGTGGCCCTGGCGCGGCGGCATCCCTCGCGGACCTTCCACGTCGCCAGCGCCTACCTCCGCGAGGCCGTGGGGCTGGCAGAGGCCGCGAACATCGTGGTCGAGATCTCCAGCCTGGAACACCTCGACACCCTGCGGGCCGTGACCTCACGCATCCCGCCGCGGCAGGTCTGCTTCGGCTCCTTCACGCCGTTCTACTACACCCGCTCGGCCATCATGAAGCTGCGCCACGGCAGCCTCGACACCGTCCTCGTCGCATCGATCGCGGCCGGACCGGCCGGCTGGGCCAGGCCCTGACGCAGCCTCCACCCCTGGCCGTCACCCGCCAGGGGTGGAGGCCCGGGCCACGGGCCGCGGGGACGCGGCCCGTGGGCTCGGGACACGGACCGA
This sequence comes from Verrucomicrobiota bacterium, assembly GCA_019136035.1. GTDB lineage: Bacteria > Verrucomicrobiota > Lentisphaeria > Oligosphaerales > JAFGRS01 > JAGVUW01. The sequence continues at coordinate 4,039 of JAGVUW010000501.1, forward strand.
CACGGACCCGCACGGACGGCCACGGACGGGCCTCGCCGGCTCCGGCGTCGGGCCTCGGGCGCGTCTCCGCCGCCCTGAGGCTCGGGACACGGACCGACACGGACCCGCACGGACGGCCACGGACGGGCCTCGCCGGCTCCCGTGTCGGGCCTCGGGCGTCCTCTCCCCGGTTGGGGCAAGTCGGCCGCCCGAGGGGCGTCCTCTGCCTCACTCGAGTTCGACCAGCTCCCCGGGGCTGATCGGGCTGGTGCGATCGAGGCTGGTGCCCTCGGCGTAGGCCGAGGCCAGGCCCGAGGGCCGGCGCTTCTCGAACTGCACGCGCTCGACGCTGCAGCGCTCGGTGGTCATGCGGATGACGCCGGTGGTGTAGCCGTAGCCGGCGTAGCCGGTCATGAGGTCCCACGTCACCCGCTGGCCGACCTGGTCGGGCGTGAGCTTGAAGCTCTGCACCATGGTCTTCTTCGGGTCGGTGCCCTCGCCGGTCAGGGTGATGGCGGCGCCCTCCTCGGCGGCCTTGACGTCGAACGAGACCGTGTACCACCCGGCGATAATCGGCTGGGTCGTGGCGTCGCCCTGCCAGAGGTTCACCACGCGCACGCCGGCGCCCTCGGCGGGCTTCGGCGCCTCGAGGCGCTCGGCGAGGCCGAGTTCGGCGCGCAGGGCCTGCGCCAGGATGGTGGCCAGGAGGCGGTAGCCGACCTTGGTCGGGTGCAGCTTGATGATCGGGCCCCAGTTGCGGATAGCGCGAATCGGGTGCTCGTACTCGACCCAGACGACCCGGCCATCCGGGAACAGCGTGCCGATCTGCGGCCGCAGGATGGCGTTGACGCGGCTGTTGGTCTCGTCGCGGGTCGGCCTGTCGGTGTCGCACGGCAGGATGCTGCCGAGGAAGACCTTGGCGGTGCCGGGCTTGGCCAGCAGTCCCTGGACGATCTGGACAATGCGATCGGCGCAGGCCTGCGCCCGCGCGATCTGCTCTTCCTCGGTGTTGCCGGCACCGTCGTTGGTGCCGATGAGAAGGTGGTAGTTCGGACAGGGCGGGATGTCCTCGAGGCGTTTCAGGACTGCCGCGGTGCTGTTGCCGCCCTCGCCGGCATGGCTGTAGCCGAGGACGGCCGTGTGCGTGCCCACGAAGGCCAGGGTCGGGATCTGCTCGAGCAGGTACGACCGCCACCAGTCGCCCTCCTGAGCCCAGGTGATGCTGTCACCGATCATGCACAGGGGCACCTGCGGCGGCTCGGTTGCCGCCTGAGCCCCGAGACGCGACGCGGACACACTGATCGCCAGCATCAGAACCGCACTCCAACGCATCATCGCTGTTTCTCCACAACGGGTTGCCCGGCGGCGACCGCCCGCGGCGTACCGCCACACGCCCACACCATACACCGCCCCGACGGCCCCGCGAACCGCCCCGGCGCACCTCAGCACCGCGGCAGCGGCCGCCCACAGCCCGGGCCGACCAGGGCGCCGTTGACCACGGTGTGACCGCCGTTGACAAAGACATGCTCGACCCCGATCGGCGGTGCGTAGCCCTGACGCCAGGTGGCGCAGTCGCGGACCGTCGCCGGGTCAAACAGCGCCAGGTCGGCATAGGCGCCGGGACGGATCACGCCGCGGCCGCGCAGGCCGAAGAGCTCGGCCGGACGCTGCGTCATGCGCTGGATCATTGCTGCCATCGGCAGTACCGCCGCGTCGCGGACATACATGCCGAGCAGGCGCGGGTAGACGCCGTAATTGCGCGGGTGGCTCGCCCCCGAACCCGGCACGCGCACATGGCTGTCGGTGCCGGCCATGGTGTGGCCCGAGGCCATGAACACGCGCACGTCCTCTTCACACATCGCCAGGAAGAAGGCGCTGAGATGCGGCCGCGGCGTGCGCCGGTAGAGCGTCGTGACGACCTGCCCGGGGCTCATCCCGAGGCGTTCCGCGGCCTCGCCGATGGTCAGGCCGTCGAGCGGGTCGTCGGCCTCGTGTGACGACAGGTAGAGCCGATCCGGACCGCCGAGCGCCTCGAGCTGGCGCGCCACCTCGTCCTCGGCCAGGCGCTGCCAGGTGTCGTCCCAGGGACCCGGCCGCTGCTTGTCCCAGAGCAGGCTGTAGAAGCCGCGGTAGCCGCCGATGTACGGGTACTGATCCGCGGTCAGCGGCACGCCGGCGGCACCGGCGCGATCGAAGATCGCCAGGACCGCGTCGGTTTGGCCCCAGTGGCTGTGGCCCCAGAGCTTCAGATGCGAGACATGCCCGCGGGCACCGCTGAGGCGGGCCACGGCCTCGACCTCGCCGATGGCCTCGAGGTGCCGGCCATACTCGCCCTCATCGCGGATGTGCGAGGCATAGACTCCGCCGTAGGGCGCCACGGCCCGGCCGGCCTCGACCAGTTCGGCCGTCGGGATGCGCTCCTGCGGCACGCCGATGATGCCGGTGGTGACCCCGACCGCGCCGGCCTCCATCTCGGCAGACAGAATCTCGCGCATGCGGGACCACATCCGCGGCGTGCTCGCCGTCTCGCCCGTCTCCTCCAGAGCCCGACGACGGGCGTGGCCATGTGAGGCCAGCATGGCGACGTTGGTCACCGGATCCACCTCGACCAGACGACCGAAGAAACCGGCGACGTCGCCAATCGCGCCGCCGCACTGGTTGCATACCAGGGTCGTGATGCCCTGCCGGATGAGGTTGTCCGCCCGCGGATGGGCCAGGATGCCGCCCTTCACTTCCGAATCGGCGTGGTTGTGCGGATCCACAAAGCCTGGACAGACGCAGAGGCCGCTGGCGTCGAGGACCGGAACCTCCCCCAGCGGACCGATCGCACCGACCTCGCGAATGCGGTCTTCCTCGATCAGGACGTCGGCCTGGCGCCCGGGAGCCCCGGTGCCATCGTAGACCAGACCATTCCTGATGACCAGCCGCGGCGGGGTGGTAACCCTGTACATGGACAGTCACGCCTCCATCATGGCCCGGGTACGAGCATCCGCTCCGGCGGCACCGTAGCGGCCGGACCGCCCCGCGGCAAGTCATCCGCCGCCCGGGACAGGGTTGCAAAACGGCCGCCTTTGGCTAAAGTGCGGCGTCACGGCGGCATCTCTTGGCAGCGCCGGCGACGGCTCTGGCGCCGTCGTGACCACCGCAGAAGGAGGCCCCTTGCAGAGCTGGGTTTGGCGACACGTGCATCTCAGGCTCCCGGACGACTGGGAGCTGCTCCAGTTCACGCGCAATCCCGCGCTGGGCCGGTGTGCCTTTGCCGACCGTTACCAGTTTCGCTTTGAGCTGTGCTGGCGCGAGGTCCCCGGCGCGCCCGACTTCGCGCGGATGCTGACCGACTACCAGGCCCGCCTCGACGAGGATGGCCTCCAGGACACCCGCCGCATCCAGTGCGCCGGCTGGCAGGGCGTCTCCGGCGTCCTCCCCGACCGCCGCACCACCTGCCGCTACGGCGCCCACCTGGCCGACCTGGGCTGTCTGGTCGAGGCCGTCTTCCTCTGGCCGAAGGACCGCCGCAGCGACATCGAGAGCGCCGTCCTGGAGTCGCTGCACAGCGAAGCCCCGACGGCGGAAGGCCTGGTCCACTGGCAGGCCTTTGGTCTCGACCTGCACACCGGGCGCGGCGGCCGCCTGGAGTACTGCCGCGCCGACCCCGGCCTGGCCGAGTTCGGCTTCAGCTTTGGCCGGCGCCGAGTCTGGGAGCGCTTCAGCCGTCGTGGCCTGCTGGCGCAGTGGCTGACAGTGCCGGTGCCCGAGTGGCAGCGCCGGTCCATTCCGAAGGGCTTCCGGATGCTGCAGTCCCGGCAGGAAGACCAGCATGGCCACAGCATCGCGCGGCTGTCGGCCGAGCGCTCATCGCCGCGCCTGGCGGATTTCTGGCAGGGCCGTCGCGAGTACCGCGCCGCGGCCTGGCGCTGTCCGCATGACGGCCGGCTCTACCAGGTCTCGCGCGAGGCCCCGCGCGGCCGCGGTGTCGATCCGCGCTGGCCGCCGGTAAGCCTGCGCTGCTGCGCCGATCTGGAGGTGGTCCTGTGAGCGCCTCTCGCGGTGATGCCAATCAGGTCAACCAGCCCGGCAACTGGACCGCGATGCTGCGCGCCCGTCCGACGCGAAATACCGCGGCCCGGGCGGTGGAAAAAGACTCGACCGGCGTCACTGTATACGTCCAACGGCGCCGCCCCCGGTGGCTGGTGCCGCCGTTGTCGTGGATCGTGCCCTATGCACCCGAACGCGAGACCACGCTGGACGCGCTGGGCCAGCGTCTCTGGCAGTGCTGTGACGGCAGGGCGACGGTGGAAGAGATCGTGGACCGCTTTGCGGCCGAGCATGGGCTGACGTTTCATGAAGCCCGAGCGGCGGTGACGGCCTACCTCCGGCAGCTCATCCAGCGCGGCGTACTGGCGATTGTCATGCAGGACCGCCCATGAAACAGATTGACATTGCGGAACAGCCCTGGCTCGGCCTGCGGCGCACGGTGGGGATCACCGCGGACGGCATCCGCTACCGGCTCTTCCGCGCCGCGGTGACAGTGGCGGTGATTGCCGTGGCGGTGGCCTTCCTGATGAACATCCTGGGCGAGAGCCTGATCAAGCGCGCCGTGGCCCGCAACACGCGCGAGCGCATCACGCAGATGCGCCTGATCTACGACTGGAGCGCCCGCCTGACCAACCCCGGCAGCCTGGAGTCGGTGCTCAGCGAACTCGCGGCCAACGAGCCCGGCCAGGACCGCTACCGCGAGATGCAGCAGATGGCCGGCCTCGACGACGCCCGCATGGCCGCCTTCCACCAGGAGGCACGGCTGGCACGGCGCTACCTCGGGTTCTTCGCCAGCCTCGACTACGCCAAGCGCCGCGATGCCATCCACACCGCCGAAGGCATGGCCATCTTCGAGCGCCTGCGCAGCGCCTCGGGCATGGAGCAGTTCCGCACCGCCATGTCGCACATCAAGTCGGTGCGTTTCGTGACCAGCTACGAGGACCTCGACGCCTTCCTGGCGCGCGGCCCCGAGCTCCTGGCCACGGCTCAGGCCGTCCTCGACGGCCGGCGCCGTGCCATCGCTCAGGTCGGCCGGACCCTCCGCCAGGAGCCGGTACTGCAGGCCCTGGTGCGCTCCGAGGGCGACCTCGGCCAGGTCATCCGCGAGGCCGGCTTTGTCTTCCCGGCCGACACGGTGGCGCCGGTGGTGGCCGAACAGGCTCAGCGTCTCCTCGATGTCCTGCACCTCGAGGAGACCATGGACAGCGAGAAGTGCCGCCAGCTCCTGGCCCAGCAGGGCAACGTCATGCCGGCCGACGTCAATGTCGTGATGATGTGGAAGTACCTCGACAACCCGCGCTTCGCGGCGCGCTACCTGGAGCGCATGCGCGAGAGCGGCGTCGTGGTGAACAGCCTGACCCCCGAGCGCCTGGTGGACCTGGCCAAGGCGCGCGACGAGAATGCCGCGCTCCTGCAGGCCGAACGCCTGACCATGGACGCCGGCAAGGGCTTCATGGGCCTCGGCGAACGCCTCGTCTGGCTGCTCTTTGTCTCGATGCTCGTCTGCGGCATCGGCATCTGCAATGCCATGCTGATGACCGTCACCGAGCGCTTCACCGAGATCGCCACCCTGAAGTGCCTGGGCGCCCTCGACGGCTTCATCATGCTGATGTTCGTCCTGGAGAGTGCCATTCTGGGCATCGTCGGCGGCTGCGTCGGCGCCATCCTTGGTGCCCTGATCGCCCTGGGCCGCATGCTGGCGGCCTTCGGCACGAATTTCGTCAGTGCCGTGCCGGTGACCGAGCTTCTCGTGGGCATGGTGGCCAGCGTGGCCATGGGCATGCTCCTGGCCGCCATCGCGGCGGTGCTGCCCTCGTACCAGGCGGCACGCCTGGCGCCGATGGAAGCCATGCGTATTGAATGACCCAAGCGGTCCGACCGACGAGCGGAATGATCATGGACGCCAAAGCAGACCAGAAGACATCGGCCGCGACAGCCACCGCGGCGCCGGCGGCGAAGAACGGCGAGCGCCAGAGTGAGCGCGTCATCATCCGCACCGTGGGGCTCAAGAAGAGCTACCTGATGAAGGACGTCGTCACCGAGGCCCTGCGCGGCGTCGACGTCGAGATCCTCACCGGCGAGTTCATCTCGGTCATGGGGCCCTCCGGATCGGGCAAGAGCACCTTCTTCAATATGATTGGGGCTCTCGACAGCCCGACCACCGGCCGCGTCTTCATCGATGAGGTCGACGTCGCCCAGCTCACCGCCGAGGAACTGGCCTACCTGCGCTGCCATAAGATCGGCTACATCTTCCAGAGCTATAACCTGATCAAGTACATGACCGCGCTGGAGAACGTCACCACCCCGATGGCCTTCGGCGGGGTCATGCCCGACGAAGCCCGCGAGCGCGGCATGGACCTCCTCGATGTGGTCGGCCTGAAGGAGCGCTGGCATCACCGCCCGATCGAGATGAGCGGCGGCCAGCAGCAGCGCGTCGCCATTGCCCGCGGCCTGGCGAACCGCCCGAGCGTCCTGCTCTGCGACGAGCCCACCGGCAACCTCGACCTGCGTACCGGCCAGGAGATCCTCGACATCCTGAAGCGCCTCAACACCGACCAGAATGTCACCATCATCTGCGCCACCCACGACCACCGCATGATGAACATCTGCGACCGCCTCATGTGGATCCGCGACGGCCAGATCGAGCGCCTGGCCCGCCGCGACGAGGTCCACATCGAGGTGGGAAGCATCGGCGGCCAGACGGAATGATGAGCGTGAAGCCCAATCTGAAAGTGCCGAACGTCATGACTACGCCCTGCCCCAGGCGCTGGCATGCCCTGCTGGGTGCCTGGACCCTGGCCGTGCTGACGGCCCTGCCCGCAGTCATCCAGGCCGGCTTCGACGAGGACTGCCAGGCCCTGACCCGCACGCCGCACCGCCTGAGCGGCACCGCCGAGGCGCGTCAGGCGGCCGACTACGTCCTCGAACGCCTGAACGCCATCGGCGCGGACCAGGTCCTCGAGCAGCCCTTCCCGGTGACCCAGACCGTGGTCCGGCGCTGCGACGTGACCCTGCCCGGCCGGTCCGAGCCCCTGCCCCTGGAGCCGATGCGCCCGAACGGCATCATCCCGGCCGTGTCGCCCGGCGAGGGCATCACCGGCCGGATCGTCCACGTCGGCATGGCTACCGCCGAGGACTTCGCGCGCACCTCGGTGCGCGGTGCCATCGCGGTCATGGACTACAACACCGGCGACACCTGGTTGCGCGCCTTCCGCCTCGGGGCACAGGCGGTGATCTTCACGCACAACCAGCAGGCCGAGAGCCGCCACGCGCACTACGTCGAATGCACCACGAACCTGCCGCGCTTCTACCACCACGGCCCGGCCAGTGACCTGCCCGAGGGCGCCGAAGCCACCATCCGCAGCGAGGTCGTCTGGCAGGGCGCCACCGGCCGGAACCTCTTCGCCTACTTCCGCGGCACCGACCCGATCTTCGACCAGGAGAAGGAGGAGCTCCTGATCCTGGCGGCCAACCTGGACACCTTCGGCGAGGTCCCGCACCTCACCCCCGGCGCCCGCGGTGCCGCCAACTGCGCCGCCCTGCTGCAGATCGCCGAGTACGTCAAGGCCCACCGGCCCCGCCGCCATGTCCTCTTCGCCTTCTTCGATAACCAGGCCCGCGGCCACGCCGGCGTCAGCGCTTTCTACCGCGCTCTGGAGACCGAGAAGGCCGACCATACGGTGCGGACCCGCAAGCAGTCCTGGACTGACGAGCAGGCCTTCCTCGACCGCCTGGTCAGCCTCGCCAACAGCCCCGAGCCCCTGGCCGCCGAGGCCGACGTGCGCTCTCGCGGCTCATCGTCGTCGACTACCTCGGCAAGCGCCGCGGCGAGGCCGCCTTCCGCGCCGGCGAGCCCCTCACCAGGCTGGCCAGGAAGGGCATCATCCCGGACCTCCCCGGCGTCCGCAACCGCGTCAGCCAGGCCCTGGCGGACAAGGCCAGCAACGGCAGTATCCTGCTGCAGCAGACGGCCGACGCCCTGCTGGAGCAGGCGGCGACGGCCGGGCCTGGCGAGGTCGATGCCGCCCTGGCGGCCTTCCGTACCGACCTGGCCGAGCGCTGCCTGGAGCTGAAGAAGACCTTCGACCACGGCAGCACCGTCATCACGCCGGTGCTGGCCGGCCGCGGTGCCGACCATGACTGGACGGCCGCCGACCGCGAGGCGTACCGCACCGTCCGGCGCTCGCTCGAGGTCGACTACGAGACCGAGCTGGAGGACATCCGGATTGTGCGCCGTGAGCTCCTCGACCGCCTCAGCGACAAGGCCAAGACGCACGCCTACCTCCTTAAGGACAGCGCCTACAAGCTGCGCGAAGAGGCCAACCTCATCGTCAAGGGCTACCGCGAGCGCGACGAGGAGATGCCGCCCCAGGTCGAGGCCCGTGTCGAGTCACTGCGCCGCCAGGTCGACCAGGATATCGAGCCGGAACGCGATGCCTGGAACGAACTCCAGCGCATCCTCGGCAGTCTCAAACGCCACTTCGGCGGGACGGTCCCGCCCGAGCT
>JAGVUW010000855.1 GCA_019136035.1 Verrucomicrobiota bacterium
GACGATGTAGACCGCGTCGAAGGTCTCCTGCTCGAGCATCTGGCGGTAGTCGGTGTAGACCTTGGGGATGTTGAAGGTCTTGGCGTTGCGCTCGGCCTTCTCGCGGACGAGGTCGCAGACAGCCTTGATGCGCACGTCGGGCATGTCGGCCAGCGACGGGTAGTGGAATCGGGTGGAGAGGTTGCCGGCTCCGATGAAGACGACGTCGATGCAGTCCTTGGCCATGATCGCTGCCTCCTTGGCATGCCCGGGTATCGCATCCGCGCGGGTGCTCCCGTAACCTACCGGCGCCTCGCCGGGTTTGCGAGGCGGCGCGGCGACGGCGCCGGGCGGCCTCGTCAGCGCTCGTCGGGGAGGTGACAATCGGCCTGGCGGGCCTGGCTCAGGACCCAGTCGCGCAGGCTGGCCCAGTTGGCGGGCTGCAGACGCGGCACCGCGCCGCCGGCGGCCATCGCCAGGAGGCAGTCGCACTGCTCGGCGGCGGGACTCCCGGGCGCCGGCTCCGCCAGCCAGCCGGCCTCCTGAAGGTAGGTCAGGACGACACCGACGGCGACAGCGTGGGCGCCGGCGACCTGCGCCGAGGCAACGGCCGACGGCAGCCGCGCCAGGCGGCCGAAGCCGACACAGAGGGCCTCGAAGAAGGCTTCGTGCGCCACCCCGGCCGGGACGTTGGCCAGGGCGAAGCGCGCCAGCCAGGCGGCGGTCTGGAAGGCCGGCAGACTGCGGGACAGGGCGCCGTAGTCGTCCAGGAGGTCGGCGTCGCTGAGGCGGAGGAGGTCGCGGCCGGTATCGCGATAGCGGATCTGCACGAGCCGGAAGAGGTCCAGGACCGGGAACTGCCTGGGGCCGAGGCGGCGGGCGCCGCGGGCCATGAGGTGGAGCTGTCCAGCCGCGGGCGTCAGGCCGGCTGCCACCAGGCTGGAGTCGGTGCAGGGCGTCAGGCGCAGCACCAGGAAGCGGCTCTGGACGTAGGGGCTCGCGGCCATGGCCTCGCCCTCAGAAGCTCGTCACCCAGGCGCGCTGCCAGGCGCCGGGCTCGACGAGGGCGTCGAGGATCGCCAGGAGCGCCTCGAGGTCGGCGCCGTCGGCGTGCTCCTCGGGGCCGTGGTTGCCCTCGGTCGGCAGGAGCAGGGCGTGGACGCGCGCCGTCAGGCCGACCTGGGGGAAGGCGCGGGCGTCGGTGCCGCTGACGTTGTAGACCTCGGTCTGCAGGGGCAGCCCGGCGTCCGCGGCGAAGGCCAGCATGGCATCGCGTTCGGCGCTGCCGAGGAGGATCGAGGCGTCGCTGAGGGTCAGTACGGGGCCGCCGCCGAGGAAGACGCCCTGAGCGGCGTTGGCGTAGGTGGCATCCAGGCAGATGACCAGGTCCGGGCGCACGGCCTGCGCCAGGGCCGGGGCGCCGAAGCCGCCCATCTCCTCGCAGGCAGTCGCGCCGAGGACCACCTCGAGGTCTGTGGGGAGCGTCGCCAGCCGCCGCGCCCACTCGCAGAGCACGGCACAGCCGAGGCGGTTATCGAGGAAGGGCCCGGCGAGACTGCCGTCGTCAGCCGTTGCCAGGGCGCCGTGGAAGCAGAGGCGGTCCCCGGGACGGGCCCCGGCGACCGTCGGCATCCAGAAGGCGGCCGGGCGTTCCGGGGTCTCGGGCTCGCGCTCCAGGACCGCCCATTGGCGCTCGCCGGCGGCCTTCAGGACGACCTCGGTCGCAGGGCCTCGGACCAGCGGCTTACCCAGGGGTATGACCGCCATGCGTTTCGGCCCGATGGCCTCGATGGCGAAGCCCGGCGAGTCCATGTGGGCGCAGACCAGGAGCCGCGGGCTGCCCGGACGGCCGCCGGGACGGCGCGCGGAGATGGCGGCGCGGCCGTGCCGGGCCACCGTCCAGCCGGCGGCTGCCCAGGCGGCCAGGAGGTGCCGCGCCACCTCGTCCTCGTCGCCCGGGGTGCTGTGGCAGGCGACCAGGGCGGCGAGGTCGTCACGCCAGGAGGGTCTCTCTAGGGAAGCCATGGCGGTCACACTCCCAGGGGTCGTGCCTGGCCTTGCGGCCCGTGTGGAACATCGCGTTGAGGTGCTGCCGAGACCACCCCGGCTCGTGGACGCCTTCGCGTCTGCGGCCACTCGCCCTGCAGGCGACGCGGCACGCGGTCTTCCGGGTGGCGCCATCCGGCACGGCACGCCGCCGATCCGGCTGCGGGGTAGACTGTACCCTCGCGGTGCCGACCTGCAACCGCCGCGCCGGAAGCGCCGCCGGGTGGCGCGGGGTCTTGACGGCCGGGCGGCCGGGGGGCACCTTAAGGTACGGAGCGCAGGGCCGTCCTGCGCGGCGGTGCGGGCGCCGGCGAGTCGGGTCGGCGGCGTCCCTGCGGGGGGCGCTGTCGGGATGCAGGAGGCGCGATGAAGTCCCATGCCGGGGTCGCTGCCGAGGTGGAACGGGGCCGTCTGGATGAGGACGCGCGGCGTGTGCGCAACTGGACGCGCTGGGGGCCGTATCTTGCCGAGCGGCAGTGGGGGACGGTTCGGGAGGACTACTCCGCCGACGGCAGCAGTTGGGCCTACCTGCCGCACGACCACGCCCGCAGTCGCGCCTACCGCTGGGGCGAGGATGGCCTCCTGGGCTGGTGCGACCGCGAGTGCCGGCTCTGCCTGGCGCCGGCGCTGTGGAACGGCCGCGACCCGATCCTCAAGGAACGCCTCTTCGGCCTGGACAACCACGAGGGCAACCACGGCGAGGACTGCAAGGAGCTGTACTACTACCTCGACGCCACGCCGACGTACTCCTACGCCAAGGCCCTGTACAAGTACCCGCTGTCGGCCTACCCCTACGCCGACCTGGTCGCGGAGAACCGGCGTCGGGGGCCCGGCCGGCCGGAGTACGAGCTCCTGGACACCGGGCTCTTCGACGGCGGGCGCTATGTGGATGTCGTCACCGAGGTCGCCAAGGCGGGCCCGGACGACCTGCTGCTGCGCTGGACGGTGTTGAACCGCTCGGCCGAGTCAGCGGAGGTGCATCTTCTGGCGACGGTGTGGTTCCGCAACACCTGGATATGGGGCTGTCGCCACGAGGGCTGCACGCGCAAGCCCCGCCTCGCGGCAGACGGGCCGCTGGCGCTGACGGCCGAGCACGAGACTCTGGGCCTGATGCGTCTCGAGGCCGGGCTCGGTCCGGATGGCCAGGCGCCGCTGTGGCTGTTCACCGAGAACGAGAGCCACAGCCTCCGCCTCTGGGGCACGCCGAGCTACACGCCCTACGTCAAGGACGCCTTTCATCGTCATATCGTCGAAGGCGAGGCCGGAGCGGTCTCGCCGCATGGCCACGGCACCAAGGCCGCCGCCTGGTACCGCCTGCGCCTGCCGCCGGGCGCCGGGCAGACCGTCCGCCTGCGGCTGCACCGCCCCGATACCCCGCTCGGCGAGCCCTTCGGCGAGGCCTTCGACGACCTCATCGAGCGGCGCCAGGCCGAGGCCGAGGCCTTCTACGGCGAGGTCATACCCGCCACCATCGAGGGCCCGGCCCGTGCCGTCGCCCGGCAGGCCTACGCCGGGCTGCTGTGGAGCCGGCAGTTCTACCACCTCTCGGTCAACGACTGGATCGAGGGCGACCCGGAGCAGCCACCGCCGCCGCCGGCACGACAGGCGCGGCCGCGCAACCCCGAGTGGCGGCACCTGTTCAACCGCGACATCCTGAGCATGCCCGACAAGTGGGAGTACCCGTGGTACGCCTCCTGGGACCTGGCCTTCCACATGATCCCCATGGCGCACCTCGACCCGACCTTCGCCAAACGCCAGCTCCTGCTCCTGCTGCGCGAGTGGTACATGCACCCTAATGGCCAGATCCCGGCCTACGAGTGGGCCTTCTCGGACGTCAACCCGCCCGTGCACGCCTGGGCCTGCTGGCGGGTCTACAAGATGACCGGACCGCGCGGCCAGCGTGATCGGGCCTTCCTCGAGAAGGCCTTCCACAAGCTCATGCTGAACTTCACCTGGTGGGTCAACCGCAAAGACGTCGACGGCCACAACCTCTTCGCCGGCGGCTTTCTGGGTCTCGACAACATCGGCGTCTTTGACCGCTCCAAGCCCCTGCCGAACGGGGGTCGTCTGGCCCAGGCCGACGGCACCGCCTGGATGGCCTTCTTCTGCCTGACCATGCTGGGCATCGCCCTGGAGCTGGCCCGCGAGAACCCCGCCTACGAGGACGTCGCCAGCAAGTTCTTCGAGCACTTCGTGCAGATTGCCGACGCCATGAATCACTTCGCCGGGCGCGGCCTCTGGGACGACGCCGACGGCTTCTACTACGACGACCTCATCACCGACCACCACGCCGAGCCGGTGCGCCTCCGCTCGCTGGTCGGGCTGATGCCCCTGATCGCGGTGGCGGCCCTGCACGCCGAGGACCTCGAGGCCCTGCCGGCCTTCTCGCGGCGCATGGCGTGGTTCCTCGAGCACCGCCGTGACCTCGCCGGGCAGATCTCGTGGATGCGCTCCTGCAGCGACGGCAGCGGCCACATGCTCCTGGCCATACCCTCGCCCGAACGGCTCCAGCGCCTGCTGCGCTACCTCGGCGACCCCGCCGAGTTCCTCTCGCCGTTCGGCATACGCTCGCTGTCACGCTACCACGATGCGCACCCCTACGTCATCGCCCCCGGCTTCGAAGGCCACGCCGTGCGCTACAGCCCCGGCGATTCGCAAAGCCACCTCTTCGGGGGCAACTCGAACTGGCGCGGCCCGATATGGTTTCCGGTCAACTTCCTGATCATCGAGGCCCTGGAGGCCTACCACCACTTCTTCGGCGACAGCTTCCTCTGCGAGTACCCGGTCGGCAGCGGGCACCGTCTCCCGCTCGACGCGGTGGCCCGTGACCTCGCCCGGCGGCTGGTGTCGATCTTCCTGCCTGACGCGTCCGGTCGTCGGCCCTGCCACGGCGACGACAGCCGCTACGCCCGCGAGGCGCACTTCCGCGATCTGGTGCTCTTCCACGAGTTCTTCCATGGCGATACAGGGCTGGGCCTCGGCGCCAGCCACCAGACCGGCTGGACGGCCCTGGTCGCCAAGCTCATCGAGGCCGAGGCGGCCGGGCGTTAGCCTGGATTACGCACGGAGCACACGGCCTCGCCCATGGTCCGCGGGCGCCGTGAGGCCCGCCGGGACGCCCCGGCGGCCTTGCGCCGGGCCCCGCCTCCGGCCATACTACTGAGGAGAGCCCATCCCGGCGGTCCGGTGCCCCGCTGTGCCGATGCCGTTCCGTGCTTCGCGGCCGTCCGCCGATGTCGGCGGGCCTGGCTGCCAGCCTGTGGAGATCGCGTCCATGTCAAGCCTCACCGATCAGCTCCAGAACGTGGTGGCGGGCCGCAGCCCGCTGATCTACCTGCTTTCCCCCGAAGAAGACCGCGTCCTGCAAGGCCTGCGCGCTGTCGCCGCGGCCGCCGGCGCGGCGCCGGTGGTGACCTGGAGCTGCGTCAGCGGCCTGGAAGGCGAGGCCGACGCCGAGGCGACCCGTGACCCGGTGCGGGCCCTGCAGGCGGTGTCACGGCGAGGGGGGGCGGGCTTCTTTGTGTTCAAGGACCTGGCGCCCTTCCTCTCGCGTCCGGAGGTGGCGCGGGCCCTGCGCGACTTCTACTACAGCGCTCGCGACACGGAGCACCGGCATGTCGTCGTCATCTCTGCCGAGCTGGTCCTTCCCGAGAGCCTGCGGAAGGAGGTCTACCTGGTCGAGGTCTCACCGCCGAGCGAGAGCGAGATTGCCGAGCAGCTCGCGCGGGCCCGCCAGGAGCATCCCGACTACGGCCTTCCCGCCGAGGCCGCCGGCGAGGTGGTCCTGGCCCTGAAGGGCCTCACCGAGGCAGAGATCCGCCAGGTCCTGCACCGCGTCGGCCAGCAGGGCCACGCCGACAAGGACCGCATCCTCGACGAGATCTTCGCCGAGAAACGCACCATCGTCAAGAAGTCCGGCTACCTCGAGTTCTCGCCGCCGCGCTACGACATCGACGGCATGGGCGGCCTCGACAACCTCAAGGACTGGCTCATCCGGCGCCGCAAGCTCTTCAGCCGCGAGGCCCTCGACGCCGGGGTGCCGATCCCGAAGGGCCTCCTGATGATGGGCGTCAGCGGTTGCGGCAAGAGCCTGGCGGTGAAGGTGATCAGCTCGCTCTGGCAGGTGCCCCTGTTCCGTCTGGACATGAACCTGGTCTTCTCGGGGATGTATGGCACCCCGGAGGAGGCCTTTCACAAGGCCCTGCGCACCACCGAGTCGGTGGCCCCGGCGATCCTCTGGCTCGACGAGATCGAGAATGCCCTGGGCATGGCCGAGGAGGGCATCAAGATCGACTCGCATATCTTCTCTGCCTTCCTGACCTGGATGCAGGAGAAGCCGCCGCTGATTTTCATCGCCGCCACGGCCAACCGCATCAACGCCCTGCCGGCGGAGATCATCCGCAAGGGCCGTTTCGACCAGGTCTTCTTCTGCGACCTGCCGGTTGACGAGGAGCGCGTCGAGATCTTCCGCATCCACCTGAAGCGCAACGGCGCCAACCCGGACGACTTCGACTTCAAGATGCTGGCGGTGATGACGCAGGGCTGGAACGGCGCCGAGATCGAGCAGGCCGTCATCTCGGCCCGCACCGACGCCTACTACGAGGGCCGGCCGCTGAATCAGCGCGATCTCTCGGCCGCGATCAGCAAGATCGTGCCGCTCTCCGAGACTATGGAACAACAGATCAAGGCCATCCGCAGTTGGGCCTTCTCGAGGGCCACGCCGGCCTCGAAGTACGGCCGGCGCCGGGTGGGCTGAGGCGCAGCATGGCAACACTCTACATCGTGGCGACGCCGATCGGCAACCTCGAGGACGTCAGCCTGCGGGCTCTGCGCGTGCTGCGCGAGGTCGGGGTCCTGGCCTGCGAGGATACGCGTCACACCGCCATCCTGCTGCAGCGCCACGGCCTGCCGCGTCCGGCCATCGTCTTCAGCCACCACGAGCACAACGAGCGCCGCGCCGCCGAGCAGATCCTCGGTCATCTTGACGCCGGCCGCGATGTGGCGGTGTGCAGCAACGCCGGCTACCCCGGCATCAGCGACCCGGGCTACGACGCCATCGCCCTGGCCAGCGCCGCCGGGCACCGCATCGAGGTCATCCCGGGCGCCAGCGCCGTGCCGGTGGCCCTCCTGGCCTCCGGGCTGCCGACGTCCAGCTACACCTTCAAGGGCTTCCCGCCCCGCAAGCCCGGCCGCCGCCGGGCCTTCCTCGAGCAGGAGCGCGAGCTGCCGCACACCCTGGTGATCTACGAGTCGCCGTACCGCCTGGGCCGGCTGCTTGCCGAGGCCCTCGAGGTCCTCGGCGACCGCCGCGCCGCGGTCTGCCTGGAGCTGACCAAGCAGTTCGAGCGGGTGCACCGCGGCTGGCTCTCGGAGCTGGCGCCCCAGTTTGCCGAGGGCAAGGTCAAGGGCGAGGTGGTCGTGGTGGTCGCCGGCAGTCACCCGAAGTTCTCGCGAGATGACGAGGACGACGACAATGAAGACCTCGGAGTACCGTCAACGCCTGGATGAGCAGACACGTCCCGGGACGCTCTGGCGGCCCGGTGCGGAGCCTGGCAGCGTGGTCTGCGTGGCCTGCCCGCATCGCTGCCGCCTCGCTGAGGACCGCCGCGGCGTCTGCGGCCTGCGCTTCTGCCGTGGCGGCGTCCTGCAGGTGCCCTGGGGCTACACCTCGTCGGTGGCCCTGGATCCGATTGAGAAGAAGCCGTTCTTCCACGTCTGCCCGGGCGCCGGTATCCTGAGCTTCGGCACTCTGGGGTGCACCCTGCGCTGCCCGTTCTGCCAGAACTGGGCCCTGTCGCAGACCATCCGCGACGACCGCGCCCTGGTGTTGCCGCGGCCGACCGCCGTCGACGACCTCCTGGCCGGTGCCGAGGCGTCCGGGAGCGCCTGGATTGCGGCGACCTACAACGAGCCGCTCATCGCGGCGGAGTGGGTGATCGCCGTGTTTGCGGCGGCGCGTTGCCGCGGCCTGCGCACCGCCATCGTCTCGAACGGCCATGCCAGCCCCGAGACCCTGGCGGCACTGACGCCCTGCCTCGATACCGCCAACATCGACCTGAAGTGCTTCACCGAGGCGGGCTACCGTCAGCTCGGCGGGCACCTGGCGCCGGTCCAGGACTGCATCCGCAGCCTGCACGCCGCCGGCGTCTGGGTCGAGGTCACGACCCTGCTCGTGCCGGGCTTCAGCGACGACCCGGCCGAGCTGGCCGCCGCCGCCGACTTCCTGGCCGGCATCAGTCCGGACCTGCCCTGGCACCTCTCCGCCTACCACCCGGACTACCGCCTTCAGGACGGCCCTGGACCGACCCCGCCGGAGGCACTCCTGGGCGCCTGCGACCTCGGCCGTCGGCATGGCCTGCGCTTCGTCTATGCCGGCAATCTCGCCGATCGCCATGGCCAGGGCGACACCCATTGCCCAGGCTGCAGCGCCGCCCTGGTCCGCCGCCGCGGCTTCGCGGTGGTCGAACGCCGCCTCGCTGCCGGGGGGCACTGCCCGGACTGTGGCACACGCCTGTCCGGAATCTGGGATTGACGACCGGCCGGCGCGGGTGTACGGTCCAGATACGCGACCGGCGGAAAGACCGTGATGATCCACCTCTGCCGTCGCCAGAGAAAGGACCCCGGCGTGTCGGTCGATCCATCCTATGACTTCCACGGCCATACGGCCGTGGTGACCGGCGGCAGCGGCGTGCTCTGCGGTGCCCTGGCGGCGGCCCTGGCCCGCCGCGGCGCGGCCGTGGCCATCCTGGCGCGCGGCCGCCTGGAGCGGGCCCGCGATCTGGCCGAACACCTGACCGCTGACGGCGCCCGGGCTATCGCCCTCCAGGCCGATGTCATGGACCGCGAGCAACTGCGCGCCGTCCGTGCCGAGGTCAACCGGCGCTTCGGGCCGGTCGATCTGCTCATCAATGGCGCCGGCGGCGCTCGCCCCGAGGCCACCACCAGCGCGGAACGGCCCTTCGCAGCCCTGCCTGAGGCCGCCGTGCGAGAGGTTTTCGACCTCAATTTCATGGGCACCTTCCTGGCCTGCCAGGAGTTCGTCGGCGACATGGTGGCAGCCGGCTCGGGGGCTATCCTGAACCTCGCCTCGATGGGCGCCGTGCGGCCGCTGACGCGCAGCGTCGCCTACTCGGCGGCCAAGGCGGCCGTGGTGAACCTGACGCAGTGGCTGGCCGTGCATCTCAGCCAGGAGTATGGCCCCGGCGTGCGGGTCAACGCCCTCGTGCCGGGCTTCTTCCTGACCGAACAGAACCGCTTCCTGCTCCAGGAGGCCGATGGCCGGACCTTCACCGCCCGCGGTCGGCGCATCCTCGAGCACACCCCCATGGGCCGGCTGGGCGAGCCGGATGACCTGGTCGGTCCGGCGCTGTTTCTGTTGTCGGACGCGGCCCGTTTTGTGCATGGTACGACGCTGACTGTGGACGGCGGTCTGGGTGCCTTCGGCGGCGTCTGAGGGCCTTGGCGGGGGTGTTCAGGACGGTGCGTCACACTGGCAAAGGCCGCTAGAGTGTCGTATAATGGCAGACAACGCCGGGTGGCGTGCCGTGACGCGCGGGACGGTATGTGGCGCGTCATGCCCCACAGAGGAGAGTGAGCGATGATCCTTTTCCGTTGTCCTGCCTGCGGCGCCGCTCACCGCGCGGATCCGCAGTATGCCGGCGGCATGTTGCCCTGCCGGCACTGTGGGCAGCAGGTCCCCATACCCCATGCCTCCGACCCGGCCTGCGCCCTGGTCTACAAGGCCGGCGAGTCTGACGACGGCGTGCCAATGACCCTGGAGGAGGTCCGCGTCAAGCTCGTCGCCGGGGAACTTGCCGAGACCGATCTGGTTTGGGACAACAGCACGTGGAAGCCGCTGGCGCAGGCCTTCGGGGCGGTGCGCGAGGGCGAGAACACCGGCCTGCGGCTGAAGCGCCGGGAGGATGAGCCGGCGCCGGCGAAGGACAACGACCTGGCGACGCCGCTGATGCCGTTGGGCGGCGTCCAGAAGGTCAGCCCGGCGGCCCTTGCGGAGGGCAAGAATGAGACCAAGGGCCGGCGCTTCCAGCTCCGGCGCCGGCAGGAGCCCAAGGCGGCGCCTGCCGCCGCGGCCCCGGCGGCCCCGGCGGCCCCCGCG
>JAGVUW010000687.1 GCA_019136035.1 Verrucomicrobiota bacterium
ATGGTCCTCTGCGGGCATATCCACGAGGCCCGAGGCCAGTTCGACGTCGACAGCATCCCCGTGATCAACCCGGGAGCCCTGCGCCAGGGCCACTACGCCCTCATCACCCTCGGCGCCGACGCCCCGCGCGTCGAGATGGGCAGCCTCGACTGACCGCGCGCGAGCGCGGGAAGTGCGGGAGAAGGGCTTGAGAGGAGTCAGACAGGTCAGACAGGTCAGACCGCCCCACCGGGGCCGGGCCGCCTTGGCGCGGCCTCCGGGGCGGCCCTCGCGGCCGGGGTGTGCTCCGGCGTTTCCGGGTGTATGGTCTGGCTCTCGCGTGAGCGCGCCGCGCCTGTTGGCCCGCGGTCGCGCGGTCCAGGTTCGGCAGGGAGAACGGTCTCTATGGTTGCATTACGTCATCTATGCGGCGTGGGTGTGGTGCTGGCGACGGCGGTGGTGCCGGTGGCGGTGGCGCTGGAGCTGGACGAATCGCCGGCGACGGCCCAGGAGTGGGGGTACCACCCGGCGCCGGGGGCGGTCAGCGCGGTGACGCCGCCGAGTTTCTCCTGGCGTCCGCAGTCCGGCGCCAGCGGCATTGTCTACAACGTGCACTGCCCGGCGCGGGTCCTGGAGCCGGGTGCGTGGCACTGGCGTTACCGCGCCGTGGCGGCCGATGGGACGATGTCCGGGTGGAGCCAGGTGCGGTCCTTCTCGATCGCGGCGGAGGCGCGGGCGATGCCCCTGCCGACGCGCGGCGAACTCCTCAGCCGGGTGCCGAAAGCACATCCGCGTCTCTTCGTGCGCCCCGAGCAGATCGAGGGTCTCCGTCAGCGGGCGCAGACGGACCTGAAGCCGCTGTTCGATGGCCTGGTCAAGGCCTCGGAGGCCCTCCTGGCGTCGCCGCCGCCGACGGAGGAGCCGGCGACCTACCCGAAGGACATGGAGCGCAACAGCGAGGAGTGGCGCAAGCTCTGGTGGGGCAACCGCGTCTACACCATCAAGGCCCTCGACGGCGCCGCGACGCTGGCCTTCACACGCCTCATCGGCGGCCGCGACGAGTACGGTCAGGAGGCCCGGCGCATCCTCATGGAGTGCGCTCGATGGAATCCCAAGGGCGCTACCGGCTACCGCTACAACGACGAGGCCGGGATGCCCTACAACAGCCGCTTCGCGCGGACGTATTCCTTCGTCTACGACCTCCTCTCGGAGGACGACCGCCGGATCTGCCGCGAGGTGATGGCCGTGCGCGGCGAGGAGATGTACCGCCACCTCTATCCGCGCCACCTGTGGTCGCCGTACTCGAGCCACTCCAACCGCGCCTGGCATTTCCTGGGTGAGGTGGGTCTGGCCTTCCTGGACGAGATTCCCGAGGCCGGCGAGTGGGTCTGGTTCGCTGCCAATGTCTTCGCCAATGTCTACCCGGTGTGGTCCGACGAGGATGGCGGCTGGCATGAGGGCATGGCCTACTGGAGCAGCTACATCGAGCGCTTCACCTGGTGGGCCGACATCATGCACGTGGCCATGGGCCTGAAGGCCTACGACAAGCCGTACTTCAGCCGCATCGGCGACTATGCCCTGTACATGCAGCCGCCGGGGACGGTCGGCGGCGGCATGGGCGACCTGGTGGCGGAGCGGACCTCCTCGTCGAATCTGCGGCTGATGGAGGTCTTCGCGGCCCAGGCCGGCAATCCCTACTGGCAGTGGTATGTCGAGGCGCACGGCGGCGCCCCGGATCTCGGCGGCTACACCGGCTTCCTGCGCGGCGCGCTGCCGGCGGTGGCGGCGCGGCCGCCGCTCGATCTGCCGACGTCGAAGTGCTTCCGCGGCACCGGCCAGGCAGTGCTGAACGCGACCCTCCTGAGCGCCAAAGACAACGTCGGGATGATCTTCAAGTCGAGCCCCTTCGGCACCCAGAGCCACGGCTACGACGCGCAGAACTCCTTTGCGCTCTACGCCTACGGCGAACGCCTCCTCGTCCCGACCGGCCGCCGCGACAGCTATGGCACGCCGCATCACCGCAACTGGATGTGGCAGACCAAGTCGACCAACAGCATCACGGTCAACGGCCGCGGCCAGGGCGTCCACTCCGCCGCCGCCACCGGCCGTATCGTCGATTTCGTCTCGAGCGACCTGATGGACTACGTCGCCGGCGATGCCACCGCGGCCTACGAGGGCCGCCTCAAGGGCTTCACCCGCCGCGTCCTCTTCATCAAGCCGGATACCGTCGTCATGGTCGACGCGCTCGCGGCCCCGGAGCCCTCCAGCTTCGAGTGGCTGCTGCACGCGCCGGTGCCCATGACCCTCGACGGCCAGGACGACATCCGCGTGGTGAATGGCCGCGCCGCCTGCCGGGTGGCGCTGCTCTGGCCGCGCGGCCTGGCGGTGACGCAGACCGACCAGTTCGACCCGCCGCCGCGGGCGCGCATCAAGCTGACCGAGTACCACCTG
>JAGVUW010000101.1 GCA_019136035.1 Verrucomicrobiota bacterium
GCCGACGCACTACGACGACTACCTGCACGGCACCGTCGAGGCCCCCGGCGGCGAGAGCACCCTGGCCGCCTTCCGCGACCTCGTGGCCCGGGTCGCGCCCGCCCAGCGTCTCGTCGTGCCGCGCTGTCTGTGCCCGGTGCGTCTGCCGATCGCGTTGTCGGAGTGAGTCCCTTCGCGCCATGGGGGCGGCATCCGGCCGGCTGTCCCCCATCCCGGCAAGCCGGTGTCGCCGCGCCGCTTCACGGCCCGGCCGCAGGCGTCGGACCGCGGGCCGGGGCCGAGGTCCAGGCCAGGCGCTGCGCCTGTTCCACGATGCTCTTTCCGACGAAGCCCTCGCGGTAGATCACCCAGTGGTAGGCGAACGCGGCGAGCGCCTCTGCTGTGAGGTACGGCGTGCCGGCGGCCGTGACCTCGGCCAGACGGCCCTCCTCGCCCGGCCTGAGCCCGGCGCGGTCCATGATCGCCTGGAGGTCCATGCGGTCACGCGAGTGCCGTGCATAGAGTTCCCCGAAAGTGGTGGGATGCAGGTCGGGCCGGGTGAGGAGCCAGTCCAGCCGGCGCTCGACGCTCGCCTTGATGGCGGCGATCTCCGCCGGCGGCCGGAGCGGCGCGGGCGGGCGCGCCGCCGGCGGCACCGCGGTGCCCTTGGCGAAGATCGCGTCCCAGAACCGCGCCGTTACCAGGCGGGTCGGGTGGGTGTAGATGACCAGGTGGCTGCCGTCGACGCGCCGGATGGCCTCGGCCGCTTTCGAAAAGGCGTCTTTGAACTCCTGGTCGTCCTTGCCGAAGAAGGACTCGAAGCCGATGTCGTAGTTGAACACCATCGAGCCGCAGTACCAGTAGGGCACGCGCACATTCCTGACGATGGGCGTGTTGCAGAACGCCCTCACGCCCAGCATCGCCATCGCCACCAGGGTGGCCGGCGACCACGAGTCGCCCGGCGCGCAATACGTGACCGGCAGGCGCCCGAAGGTCTCGACCAGCTCGAGGACCCCGGCGGCCTCGGCGCGCAGCACGATCTCGATGCTCTCGGCCAGGCCCTTGCCGTCAACGCGCTCCGGAAGGCTCGGCGGCACGGAGTGGTCATTCGAGTGAAAGTCGGTCTCGTGGTACCGGTAGGCGTCCAGGACGTCGTGGCGGCCGGTCCGCTTCAGTGACCGGACCAGCTCGGCGACGAGCTGGAAGCAGCCGCGCACACCGCGGCTCCTGAGCGCCTCGGCCCACCACCGCTCGGCGTCAGCCGCCTCGGGCGTCAGGTAGTCCTCGCTGTCGAACGAGAAGACGATGTCCATCGCGAGTCACCTCCGGTCTCTCGCCCTGCTGCCGGCCAGCCCGCCGATCGGCCTCGGCTGTCCCCGACGGTCAGCGCGAAGGACTCTACCCTAGCCCGGGTTGCCCACGAAGCCCATCGCTTCGTGGGGCATCCAAAGCGACATCGGGACCGCTATCGACATCGAAGGAAGGCCGAATGGCACTCGAACACGAGACGCTGGACGTCTACCGCACGGCGGAACTCGACCGCATGGCGGCGATGCTGAGCCGACTGGGCGGAAGGGGGTACTTGATGAGGGAAGCACGTGTGAGCTACGGCTTCCGGGAAGCCGACGTCGATTCCGATCCCGGTAGCGATTTGGATGAGAGCAAGCCCCAACCATCGGCGCGAGGTGCCTGTGGGGGGCAGTCTTCTGCAGTTGCATGCGACCGGCCGATGCCGCATCGATGTGGCTCTGGCGCGAGGAAACCCGGCGCCCCGCCCAGGCTGACCCCAAGCCCCCCACGCCCCCGGTGCGCCGCCGGGCGGCGCGGGTCAGTGCCCGCGCTTCACGGTGACAGCCTACGAGGTCCCCACGTCTGCCGACACCTGGATCAGGGCGATGCGGCCATCCGGGTCGCGGGCGTGGACGCCCACCCTGCACCCGTCAGCAGTCCCCGACGTCGGAAGGCGAGCAGGGACCACACGTAGAAGGCGATGGCCACCAGGCTGAGCGCGTTGATGCCGATGACGAAGGAGAAAGCCTCGCAGGCGCCGCCGG
>JAGVUW010000644.1 GCA_019136035.1 Verrucomicrobiota bacterium
CTCCCGTCCCAGCCCGGGGCTCTGCGCGGCCAGGCCTGGCCGACGACGGGCGCCGCGCCGGTGCGCCTGCAGGGCGGCGAGATCCTCGCCCTCGAGCTCGACCCGGCTGGCGCCGGCGTGCGCCGTGCGACCCTCCCCGCCTACGCCCGCGATGTCGTGCGCGACCCCGCCGCGCGTGAGCCGGTGACCCTCGGGCGTCCCGAATTCCCCTTCCTCGCCCTCAACCTCCAGGCCGCCGGCCTCGAGCTTGGCCCGGCCGAGGTGCTGACCCAGACCGCCTCCGTCCTGGAGCTTCGCCGGCGCAGCCCGTCCGGCCTGGTCCTGACCGAGCGCTGGGAAGCCCTGGCGCAGGCCCCGTACCAGATTCGCTACAGCAGCCACTTCCGCAACGAGGGCGCCGCGCCGGTAGCGCTGCGTCGTCTGGCCGTCGAGGCGGGCGCCATGCCGCCGAGTGTCTCGGCCCGGCCGGTCGCCTCGCGCAGCGTCTCGAGCACCGTTGCCGTGAACTTCCTCGACACCGGCCGGCCCAAGAGCTACGCCGCCAAGCAGGTCCTCAAGCTCCTGCGCAAGGGCACCGCCGTCGACCTGGAGCAGCGCCCCGCCAAGTGGCTGGCTGTGCAGAGCCAGTACTTCATGCTGGCCCTGATCGCCGGCAGCCTCAACGACCAGGAGGCCTTTGCCGGCTGCCAGCTCGACCTGCAGAACGTCGCCGTACCCGCGGCCGGTGACAAGACCATCGCCCAGACCTGGTGCCAGGCCCGCGGCCTCCTGCCGGCCCAGACCCTCCAGCCCGGCCGCGAGGTCACCCTCGCCTTCACCGGCCTGGCCATGCCCAAGGACTACGGCCTGCTCCAGCAGCTCGGCGGCCGTCTTGAGACGGTCGTCGGCATGGACTCGTTCATGTTCTGGAATCCGGCCTGGATGGGCGTGCTCACGCGCTGGCTCCTGCGCCTCCTCATCTGGCTGAACGACCTCTTCAAGGTCAGTTGGGGCTACGGCCTCGCCATCATCGTCATCACCCTGGCCGTGAAGCTGCTCTTCTGGCCGCTGACCCACCACCACACCAACTCGATGCGCCGGATGCAGGCCCTGCAGCCCCAGCTCAAGGAGTTGCGCGAGAAGTACAAAGAGGACCCGCAGAAGCTCTACCGCAAGCAGGCCGAGCTGTTCAAGGAGAACAAGGTCAGCCAGCTCGGCGGCTGTCTGCCGATGCTCCTGCAGTTGCCGGTGTTCTTCGCCCTCTTCGTTACCTTCCGCGGCGCCATTGAGCTGCGCCACGCCAGCTTCCTGTGGTCCGCCGATCTGAGCATGCCCGACGACGTCTTCGGCCTGCCCCTGCGGCCCCTGGCCATCCTCATGGGCGCCACCATGTTCCTGCAGCAGAAGATGACGCCCTCGACCGGCGATCCGCAGCAGCAGCGCATGATGAACTTCATGAGCATCTTCTTCATCTTCCTCTTCTACGGCATGCCCTCGGGCCTGACCCTGTACTGGACGGTCAGCCAGATCCTGAGTATTGTGCAGATGCTGGCCACCAATGCCCTGAATCGGAGAGCCGAGCAACGCGCCGCCGCGGCCTGACGGCAGATGCCCCCGCGGCAAGGCCCCCCCACCTCAACCATTACAGCCGCCCCCGCCGCCGCCGGCCCGGATCGGGCCAGGCCTATCACCCACGCGGCGCGACCGCGCCCGGCGCGGCCGCACTGCGCCGGGGAGAACCGCCGCGGCAGGGGCAAGGAGACCCCACAGCATGGCCGTTACCGAAGCCCTCAAGAAGGACAGTGTCGAACGCCTCACCCGCATGGTCTCGCTCCTCGGCTTCCGCGCCGAGGTCACCCCGGAAGAGACCGATGAGGCGCTGGTTCTGAATCTCACCAC
Source organism: Verrucomicrobiota bacterium (assembly GCA_019136035.1). Classification (GTDB taxonomy): domain Bacteria; phylum Verrucomicrobiota; class Lentisphaeria; order Oligosphaerales; family JAFGRS01; genus JAGVUW01. Next base: position 1,879 of record JAGVUW010000644.1, read on the forward strand.
CGAGGAAGCCGGCCGCCTCATCGGCCGCAAGGGCCACTGCCTCCAGGCCCTCGAACTCCTCCTCGACCGCATGCTGCGCAAAGAGCACGGCGAGGGCACCGCCGTCGCCATCAGCATCGACGGCTACCGCTACGCCCGCGACAGCCGCGACG
>JAGVUW010000311.1 GCA_019136035.1 Verrucomicrobiota bacterium
GGCCGCCGCCATTACCTCACCGATCGTCGGGACCTTCTACCTGGCCCCGTCGCCCGATGCGCAGCCCTTCGTCAAGCCGGCGACAAGGTCGGCCCCGAGACGGTGGTGTGCATCGTCGAGGCGATGAAGGTGATGAACGAGGTCAAGGCCGAGGTCAGCGGCGTGATTCGCCGGGTTCTGGTCGAGAATGGCACCCCGGTCGAATTCGGGCAGCCGCTTTTCGAGATCGAGCCAGCCTGAGCGGTCCCGGCCGCCGGGGCCGACGGCTCCGCGGTCTGCGAGTAAGTGGTGGGCTGCCGCGTGGGTTGGGTGTGTGGGCCGCGCGTGTGGCGTGACGAGACTGTAAGCGGTGGCCGGGCCTCGGCGCCTGTGACGTCGTGGCCCGGCCCTCAATGTCGTGTGGGGCGTCGCTCTATGTTCTCTCGTGTTCTCATAGCCAACCGCGGCGAGATTGCCCTGCGGGTGGTGCGTGCCTGCCGTGAGCTGGGCATCAGCAGCGTGGTGGTCTACTCGGAAGCCGACGAGCGGACCCTGGCGGTACAGGCTGCCGACGAGGCGGTGTGCATCGGCCCGGGGCCGGCCCGCGAGAGCTACCTTCGCATCGACCGGATCATCGCCGCGGCGGAGATCTGCGACGTCGATGCCATCCACCCCGGCTATGGCTTCCTGGCAGAAAACGCGCATTTCGCCGAGGTCTGCGAACGCTGCAATATCACCTTCATCGGGCCGAGCCCCGAGGCGATGCGGCGCATGGGCGACAAGGCCGAGGCGCGCAAGACGATGCGGGCGGCGGGGGTGCCGGTGACGCCGGGCAGCGAGGGCGTGCTGACCAGCGAGGATGAGGCCCTTCGTCTGGCGCACGAGATGGAGTACCCGGTGATCATCAAGGCGGTGGCGGGCGGCGGCGGCCGCGGCATGCGCGTGGTGCACAACGACGGCAGCCTCGTACGGAGCATCCATGCCGCCCGCAACGAAGCCGAGCAGGCGTTCGGCTGCGGCGATGTGTATATGGAGAAGTACATCGTCACGCCGCGCCACGTCGAGTTCCAGGTCCTGGCGGACCGGCATGGCCATGTCATCCATCTCGGCGAGCGCGACTGCAGCCTGCAGCGTCGGCACCAGAAGCTCATCGAGGAGTCGCCCTGTCCGATTCTCGACGGGGAGCTTCGGCAGGCCATGGGGCGGGCTGCGGTCGAGGCGGCGCGGGCGGTCGGCTATGCCACGGCCGGCACCGTCGAGTTCCTGGTCGGCGCCGACCGGCGCTACTACTTCATGGAGATGAACACCCGCATCCAGGTCGAGCACCCGGTGACCGAGATGGTGACCGGCATCGACCTGATCAAGGAGCAGATCCGCTGCGCTGCCGGCGAGCCGCTGCGTTTCCGTCAGGAGGACGTCCAGTTGCGCGGCCATGCCATCGAGGTGCGCATCAACGCCGAGAACCCGGCGCGGAACTTCGCGCCGAGTCCGGGCCGCATCGAGCTGTACAACCCGCCTGGCGGTCCCGGCGTGCGGGTTGACTCCCACGCCTACGCCGGCTATGTCATACCGCCTTACTACGACAGTATGATCGGCAAGCTGATCGTGCATGGCGAAAACCGTCAGGAGGCCATGGCGCGCTGCGTCAGGGCCCTGCAGGAGTTCTCCATTGAGGGGGTGTCGACCACCATCGACTTCGCGATTCACCTCCTGCATCACGACGGCGTACGGCGCGGCGAGTACCACACCAGCTATATTGAGAAGTTGCTCGAGGCAGAGCCGCTCTGAGCGGTCTTGGCGGTCCCGGGCTGAAGATAAGGAGGCACGAAGATGAACGGCGGGCGTATGGCGGATGCACAGAGCCTGGACGATGCCGAGCACCTTCGTTCTCACGTTCTGGGTGAGAGCGAGCTGTCCATGGACGACGAGGCCGACGGCGGCACCATCAAGATCAGCGAGAATGTCATCGCGGCGGTCGTGCGCAAGTACTGCCTCGAGATCGACGGCGTGGTGCGCTTTGCCAGCGGCAGCATCGTCGGCGGCATCGCCGGCATGATTGCCAAGCGCAACTACGAGAGCAGCATGGTCATCGACCTGGCCGATGACGCGGTGAACATCTCCGTGACCCTGGTGTTTCGTTTCGGGGTGCATATCCCGGACGTGGCGCAGGCGGTCCAGGAGGTGGTCCGCACGCGTGTCGAGGCGCTCACCGGCAAGCGTGTGCAGCGTGTCAACGTCCTGGTTCACGACCTGGAGGACCCGGTTCCGTTGCGGCGCGGTGAGGAATCGAGCGGGCGCTGACGGGGGCGATCGGTCGCGGTCCCGGTTGGGGCCAAGGAGGAACTCATGCTGGGCATGGCGCGTATCGACGGCTGGCTGCAGGCCCTGTCGAGCTTCTGGTGGACCCGTGAGTTCAGTGCCGGCGTGACGCTTGGTCTGGCGCTCGGTTTCGCCCTGGTACTGATCGCCCTGGTGGTCGTCTGGGCCTTGGGACGTCAACGGCGTCAGTGCCGGTTTCTGCGTCTGGAGGCCGAGGGCGGCAGTCTGACGGTGACGGCGCAGGCACTGCGCGAGTTCCTGCAGCGCATCGTTGCCGACTTTCGTGAGATCGAGCTGTTGGGGGTATCCCTGGAGCGCCGTCGGCTCCTCACCGACATTCGCCTGAAGGTGAATGCGGTGCCGCTGGCGAGCCTGCGGCAGATCAAGGACAGCCTCAAGGAGCGGGTGCGGGCCGAGATCAGCGATAAGCTCGGTCTCGATGAGCTCCTCGGCGAGGTGCATGTCGACGTCGTGCGCTACTCGGCTGATGAGGCCCGCATCGCCCGCCGCATGGCCAAGACGCGCCGCGGCGGCGAGGCGGCGCCACGGCGGACGGCGACGGTCAGCGCCCCGTACCACAGCGCCGCCGGCTACATGCCGCCCGGCGCTCGCGAGAGCAACCCCTGATCCCCCAAAGCCGCGGTGACGGCGCTACAGCCGCTGCTCCGACACTCCGGCGGTCCCAGCTATGGCAGGCCGAACCATCGCTTGCGGCGCCTCCTGGGGGGCGAGTGGCCACAGACGCGAAGGCGTCCATGAGCCGGGCCGGCATCGACAGCACCACGCCGCGATGTTCCATACGAGACAGAACCGCGGCGCGGCAAGCAAGCAGGTCGCGCGAGCTGAGCGCGACCATGAGCGCTACCCGTGGGCTTCCCGGGCGCCATCAGCACCCGGGGGATCGCCACTCGGCTCGTGTCGCCCACCTCCGCCCCGCCGGCGCACGGCGTGCCGGATATGGCAACGCCGAAGATCGCGCCACGACGAGAGGTCCCCTGCGAGCGGCGGGCGCCGCTGGCCCCCGACCGGGAGGGCCCCTCAGGACTGGCTCAGGAAGTCGTGACGCTCGGCATCCATGACCAGGCGCGTGACGTCCTGAGGCGTAGCGGCTACCTTGCAGCCCGTGACAAAGTCGGGATGACGCAGCAGACGGGCCAGGCAGCCCATGAGGTGCAGATGCAGCTCGATGTTCTGCGAGCACATCAGGAAGAAGAGATGGACCGGCTTGCCGTCGGCCGCGCCGAAATCGACGCCTTGGGCCGAGCGGCCGAACACCACGACCGCCGGCGCCCGCAGGGTCGCCACCGGGTCGCGCGGATGCGGAATCGCCACGCCGTTGCCGATGCCCGTGCTCAGGAGCTCCTCGCGGGCCTGGCACTTGGTGCGGAGGTCCTTGACGTCCAGCAGTACCGGATTGAGCATGCGCGGGTTGGTCAGTTCCTCGATCACGCCGGTCACGTCCCGCGCCGTCACGTCCATGACCATGCGCGTGTCGCTCATCACCCGGCTCAGCGGAATCCCGATGTGCGAACGGCTCAGCATCGCCATCGAGATGTCTTCTTCCTCACCCTCGAGGGGCGCGGCCTCGGTCGGGAAGAACAGGCCGTCAATCTGGCTGCTGTTGAAGCGCCACTGACCGCCGATCTTCGCGCCCTTCAACTGCCCGCTCTTCAACATCCGCAGGATCGTGCGCTCGTTGACGCGCAGCATCTGCGCCAGCTCCCGGAGGGTCAGAATCATGGTGCCGCTACTCCTCTGCTGTGCCGCAATGACCGTCGGCGACTAGAATGACAACGACAGACAGAAATGTACTCTGCAATCTGTTGAGGGACAATAAGGCCATGCTGGGCACCTGTCAACTCCGGGGCGCGATAAATCCGTCGTGGCGGCGGGTTTGGGTGTGTTCCGGTGTCCTGCGGCGGCTGTGGCTCGGTCTGTTTTGTGTAGGTCTGTGGCTGTCGGCCGGGGCCGAGCCAATCCCGTTGTACAATGGCCAGACGCTGAACCTGGAGGTGGTGGAGTCCGGGGTGCCGGGCCTGGTGGTGCGTGACTCGAGCGGTGGGCTGCTGCGTCTGCGCTGGGATCAGATCGACCGCTCGTATCCGGGTCATCCCATGCATGGTCGGAGGTACAGCTATGAAGAGGGCGGCGCGGCGGCCTCGTCGCCGGCGGGCGCGGGCGCTGCCGCGGCGTGGCGTCGTCACGCCCTGGGCTCCGGTTTCACGTGGTGTCTCCTGGCCGGCTTTGTGGTGCTGTGGCTCTGGGCTCTGAGCGTGTGGTGTCTGGGTGTCAGCGGCATCTACCCGAGCGCTCGTCAGCGCTGGGTGAACGTGGCCGCGCTCGTGGCCGGCCCCTTCCTGGCGGTGCCGCTGGTGCTGCGTCATCGCGGCTGGGCCGGGCTGCTGGGGCGCGAGCGGCCGCCGACGCTGCCCTCAGCGGCCGGCGGGCCGGCGTGCCGCTTCTTCACCTGGGACAACGAGCCCCTGGTGCCGAGTTCGAACCGGCGCTTTGCCTCGGGCCTCGCCCTGGCCGAGCTGATCATGTCACGGGCGGTCAAGGCCGGCGCCAGCGATGTGCATTTTGACGTGGCCCCGGAGGGCGTCCGGGTGGTCCTGCGCGTCGACGGCATGCTGCGTCAGCCCGAGTTCCTCGAGGCGGGCCTCGGACGCAAGGCCATGACCGCCATCAAGATGGCCGCCGGGATGGACCTCGGCCGCCTGCACGATGCCCAGGACGGCGCCTGCCACCTCGAGGCAGCGCAGGAGCGCTACGACCTGCGCGTGGCGCGCGCCTGGGCCGTCAACGGCGAGACCCTCGTCGTGCGCCTGCTGCGCACGCAGGGCCTCGGCGACAGCCTGACCGACCTCGGCATGCCCGACCGCCTCGCCGGGGCAGCGCAGCAGCTCGCCGAGGAGTCGGCCGGCCTGATCATCGTCTGCGGCCCGACCGGCTCGGGCAAGACCTCGACCATCTACGCCCTGCTGCGACGCCTGCAGGGCACCGGCAGGAACATCCTGACGATCGAAGACCCGGTCGAGTACCGCCTGGAGCAGGCCACTCAGATCAGCCTCAACGCCGCCCTGGGTTCGACCTTTGCCAGTGTCCTGAAGGCGTCCATGCGGCACGACCCCGATGTGATCCTGGTCGGCGAGATCCGCGACCAGGAGGCGATGAATGTCGCCTTCCAGGCGGCCCTCACCGGCCACCTGGTCTTCACGACCATCCACGCCACCTCGGTGCTGGCGGCCTTCGGACGGCTCCAGGAGCTCGGCCTGAGCGCCTACATGATCAACACCGGCCTCAAGGCTATCCTCTGCCAGCGCCTGGTGCGGCGGCTCTGCCCGGACTGCCGCGAGGCCTACGTCCCCGACGCCGCCGAGCGGCGCTTCTGGGGCCTCGACCCGGATCCGTCAGCCAGCCCGGGCGTGTTCTACCGGCCGGTCGGGTGCCGTCTGTGTGAGCAGACCGGCTGGCGCGGCCGGCGCGGCGTCTATCGCATGCTGCAGATGGACAACGCCGTGCGCGCGGTGGTCCGCGACGACATGGCCACTGGCGACCTGCAGGAGGCCGTCGAGGCCGTGGTCCTGGGCACCGTGCGCGACTATGCCGACGCGCTCCTGTGGAACGGCACCACCTCGTCGGACGAGCTTCGCAGGACCCTGGATATGTTCGACTTTGGGAAGGTTCTGAGCCATGGCCATGCGCGTTGAGCTGATCCTGGCGGGGGCCGTGCTGCTGGCGGTGGCCCTGACGGTGAAGGCGGTGTGGGACTGGCGGCCGCTGCCGCGGCTGGCCCTGTCGCTGAACCTCCTCCTGGCGGCGCTGGCCGGTTTCCATTTCTGGCCGGTCGTGCACGGCTTGGCCGCGGCGCCGAGGCTGCTCTGGAGCGGCTTTCCGGTGGACGCGGCGGCCTACTGGGTCGGTCTCCTGGCGGCGGTGCTGCCGGGCTGGCTCCTGAGTGGGCACACCCTGCGCGATGCCGAGGTCGAGTTTCCGCCCGTCGTGGACCGCCTCAGCGGGGTGCTCTGCACGGTCCTGCTGATCTGGCTGTTGCCCGGGCTGATGCTGATGACGGCGGCGCTGGTGCCGGGCCCTGCGGGAGTGCCGCTGTCGAACCGCGGCGGTGTCCGGCACGTGCAGCATGTGATGGTGCGCACGCCGGTGGAGTTCTACCTGCGCACCGCGGCGGCCTGCGGTGGTGCGTCGCGCTCGGAGCTGCGCTCGACGCGCCTGCCGATCGCGCTGCGCCGGCAGCTCACGGCCGCTGCCATGCCGCAGGAGTGATGCGGGCCGTTCAGGCGCGTGCGGGTTCCGGCGTGACGGCGGGCTCGCCGAGCGGCCAGCGCCGCAGGGCGGTGTAGCGCGGTCCGGTCGGCGTCAGGGTGCTGGCGACGAGGCTCACTTGCTCGATCGGCAGCGTCCCGAGATCGGCGTAGCTCGGGCGCTGGAGGGCCTCCAGGGCCGCCGCCGCGGGCCGGCCGGGGCGGCGCACGCGGCCGAGGGTGAGGTGGGGCGTGAAGGGCCGGTCGTCGCCGGCAAAGCCGGCTCTGGCGGCACCCCGGCGGAGGTCGTCGGCCAGCCGCCCGAGGGCACCGCCGTCATCGAGGCCGACCCAGAGCACCGCCGGCCGCCGCGCATCCGGGAAGACGCCGACACCGCCGAGGCGGCAGACGCAGGCGCCGTGGCCGCGGCAGGCCTGGCCGATGGCATCGTCAAGGTCGCCGCGGCGCTCCAGCGGGGTCTCGCCGAGGAAGAGCAGGGTCACATGCAGGGCCTCGGGCTGCACCCAGCGGGTGCCGGGCCAGGCCTGGCGCAGGGGCCGCAACCGCCGGTCGAGGTCGTGGCGCAGGCCTTCAGGAAGCTCGATGGCGACGAAGAGCCTGGCGGTCTCCATGGCAGTCTCCCGGCCGGACGGTGCGGCTGTGCCGGTGGTGCGGCGAATCCCGCGGCCGCCACTGCGCTTCGCATGAACGATCGCGCCGCGGCGCTGTCGACGGCGTGGCGGCGCGTGGACGCCTTCGCGTCTGTGGACACTCGCGCTCCAGCACAGGTTGCGACCGGTCTTCCGTGGCGTTCCAGTCGGCGCGCCAGGCCCGGCTTTCCCCGGGCGCCGCGGACCCCGTTGCAGCGGCTCAGGTCAGGTCGTCGAGGATGCGCTGCTGGCGGTTGATCGACTCCTCATGGATGGCCTGGAAGACGACATCGAGGAAGCCCTCGCTGAGGCCGCGTTCGGCGCCGCGCTGGTGCACGCGCTGGACGATTTCGTCCCAGCGGCCGGTCTGCAGGACGGTGATGCCGTTCGCCTTCTTGATGCGGCCGATCTGGGCGACGATGTCCATGCGTCGAGCCAGGGCATTGAGCAGGTCGCTATCGAGCTGGTCGATGGCCTCGCGCAGCTCGCTGAGCTGGCGCTGGTAGTCCGAGTCGGCGCTGGTGGCTTCGCGGCGGACGAGGGCGTGGAGGATCTCGCCGAGCTGTTCGGGGGTGACCTGCTGGCTGGCGTCGCTCCAGGCCTGGTCGGGCTGGCAGTGCGTCTCAATCATCAGGCCATGGAAGTCGAGGTTGACGGCGCGCTGGGCCAGGTCACGGAGGAGGTCGCGCCGGCCGGCGATGTGGCTCGGGTCGCAGAACATCGGCAGATCGGGCTGACGGCGGCGGACTTCGATCGGGATCTGCCACTGCGGCTCGTTGCGCAGCTCCGACTTCTCGGCACTCGAGAAGCCGCGATGCAGCGCCGCCAGGCGGGTGAGGCCGGCCTTGTTCAGGCGCTCCACCGCGCCCAGCCAGAGATCGACGTCGGGATTGACCGGGTTCTTGACCAGGACCGGGATATCGACGCCCTCGAGGGCATCGGCGATTTCCTGGACGGCGAAGGGATTGACGGTGGTGCGGGCGCCGACCCAGAGGATGTCGATGCCGGCTTTGAGGGCCTCGTAGACGTGCTTGACGTTGGCGACTTCGGTGGCGGTGCGCATGCCGGTCTCGGCCTTGACGCGCTGCAGCCAGCGCAGGCCGATCGAGCCGACACCCTCGAAGCTGCCCGGGCGGGTGCGCGGCTTCCAGATGCCGGCGCGGAAGATGTGGATGCCGAGGCCCTTGAGGCCGTGGGCGGTGGCCATGACCTGCTCCTCGGTCTCGGCGCTGCAGGGCCCCGCGATGACGATCGGGCGGGTGATGTCGGGCAGGCCCCAGCCGCTCAGCGGGGCGAGGTTCAGTGTGCTGCTCATAGGGGTGCTCTCCCAGGAAGACGGTGCTCTCGGCCGATCCCGGCGTCAGCCGTTGAGGACGCGGCGGATGTGGTTGGCTTCGCTGATCAGTTGGTGCAGGCCCTCGCGGTCGCCGTCGGCAATCAGCCGCCGGAACTCCTGGAGCCTGTCGTTGTAGGCATCGAGGACGCTGACGAGATTCTCGCGGTTATGCTGGAAGATCGGCGTCCACATGTCGGCCGAGCTCTTGGCCAGACGCGCCGTCGAGCTGAAACCGCCGCTCGCCAGATCGAAGATCGCCTTCTCGTCGCGCTCCTTGTCGAGCACCGTCAGGGCCAGGGTGAAGCTGATGACGTGCGAGACGTGCGAGACATAGGCGACATGCATGTCATGGCGCTGCGCCTGCATGTGGACCATGCGCATGTTCAGCGTCGCATAGAGCCGCTCGACGCAGGCGACGGCGTCGTCGTCGCTCTGCTCGCGGTCGCAGATGATCGCCGCCTTGCTGTCGAAGAGCCCCGAGAGCGCCGCCCACGGCCCCGAGAACTCGGTGCCGGCCATCGGGTGCGACGGCACAAAGCGCCGACGGTGCGGGTGATGGCGGACGCGCTCGACGATGACCCGCTTGGTCGAGGCGACGTCGCAGACCACCTGGCGGTCATGGACGCGGTCGAGCACCTCGGGCAGGATCGCCAGGGTGGCATCCACCGGCACGGCCAGGAGCACCAGGTCGGCGCGCCCCTGAGCCGCCGCCAGGTCGGCCACCTCGTCGACCAGGCCCAGGCGCAGGGCCGTGGCCTGATGCAGGGGGTCGCGGTCGACACCGATGATCTGCCGGGCAAAGCCGCGGCGGCGAAGGTCAATCGCCATCGAGCCGCCGATCAGGCCCAGCCCGACGACGGCCAGGATCAGCCCCCCCGGGGCCTGGTCAACAGCGGATGGCGTGGCGTTGCTTGCGCTCTTGGACATGGTTCTCAACAGGGCTCTGCGGCCCCGGCCTCCTCAGTCGATTCGGTGGTTCCACTCGGCAGCGTCGCGAAGGAAGTCCGGCCCTGCCGGTATTCGCCCAGGACCTCGAAGATGTCGGTCAGGGGGCGGATCGCCGACAGGGCCTGACGGTATCGCACGAAGTCGGCGAAGCAGACATCGACATAGAAGAGGTACTGCCACTCGCGGCCGATGATCGGCAGGCTCTGGATCTTGCTGAGGTTCATGCCGTAGAAGGCCAGCACGCTGAGCACCTGGGACAGGCAGCCGACCTGGTGCTGCAGGGAGAAACAGATGCTGGCCTTGTCGACATCGCGGCCGGCGACCGCGTTCAGTTCGTCGGTGAGGATCAGGAAGCGGGTGTAGTTCGCCTTGTTCGACTCAATCTCGGCCGCCAGGACCTCCAGGCCGTAGAGCTCGGCGGCGCGGGCGCTGGCGATGGCGCCGATGCCGGTCAGGCGCTGCTCGGCGATGCGCTGCGCGCAGGTGGCGGTGTCGCCGGCCGCGACGAGCTTGACCTCGGGCAGGCGCCGGAAGAAGGTCCGGCACTGGCTGATCGCCATCGGGTGCGAGTAGACCTCGCGGATGTCCTCAACGCGCTGACCC
>JAGVUW010000128.1 GCA_019136035.1 Verrucomicrobiota bacterium
GCTCAGGCTCAGCACCGCCTGCAGCGGGTCGTTGACAGGCTCGGCGCCGCCGGTCGCCACATGTACCAGGCCGCCGGTCACGCTCCAGACGTGGAGGCTCCAGCCCAGATCGCCGGCCGTACGGGCGAGCAGGGCCTCGGCGCGGACTTCCTCGAAGGTCACCAGCCAGATACCGGCAAAGCCGGCGCGGATGTAGTCCTTGAGTTCAGATTGCATGGGCACAAGCGTTCTCCGTGATGGGGGTTGAGGGTTAGTAGTCCTGGGCAAGATCGGCATGACAGAGCCGGGCCTGGGGGGCGGCCTTGACAGGCATGATGCCCCGCAGGCCCGGCAGAAGAGTGGCGGAAGCTCAGGCGGCGGTCGGACCGGTGCCGACGGCGGCGGCGCTGTCGCGCAGGAGCCGCCGGGCGTAGCGCAGGTCGCGGTCGTCAAGCGTGACGTGGCTCACGCTGAACTCGGTGGCGGCCTCGCAGGCCTCGGTCAGCGGCGGCGGGCTCGGCAGGAAGGTGGGCCAGGACGAGTTCGCCGGGAGTGCACATGGCGACCGTGGCCTGATCGCGCATCAGCCGGGAGGCCATGAAGTCGCGGAGCGGCATGCACAGGATGACGCGGTGGCCGCGGGGAGTGTCGAAGAGTGCCTGCATGGTCAGTGTGTCCTTTCGTGAAGGGAACGATGGTGGGGGATTCGGGAGGCTGGCGAGATGGAGAGTGTGTGAGGGCGGGCGCGGGTAGAGAGCACCCGCCGGCCGAAGGGGTCAGGGGATGACGTTGGCCCGTTCCCAGGCCAGGCAACGGGTGCGGGAGGGCGAGCTGAAGAGGACGCGCCGGCCGTGCGCCGGCAGGACCTGCCAGCGCTGCGTCAGGGCATCGAACTCGATGCGGGTGGCGCGGCGGACCTTGAGTCGCCCCAGGGCCTGCAGGTCCACGATCTCGCTGTAGAGACAGCGGGCGCGGCCGGCAGGGTCGAAGAGGATGACAGCCTGGTCGCTCACGGCTGAGGCCCTCCGAGGCGGTTCTTCACCGGGACCGTGACCCGCGGACGCTGAAGCGTGTCCTTGGGCTTCCGGGAGCGAACGGCTCCCAGGGCCTTCTCGATCGGTGCGGTCGCGGCCCGGCAGGTGCTCCCTGTGAAGCCGTGGGCTTCGATCGACAGGGCGCCGTCGGGGCTGATGTCGACGTGGATCTCCTGGTTCATGCGGCATGTCTCCATTCGGCGGCAGGCACGGCCGGCGCTGCCGCGGCAAGGATGTCCTGGAAGAAGAGCCCGGCGGTCCTGATGACCGAGGGCGTGCTGCAGAGGCGGGCACGGAAGAGGAAGTGCTCCGGCCAGACCTGCATCACCTCGCCGTCGGTGCGGACGCGCGGTGCGGCGGCGAGATCCCGTGAGGTCAGCGTCCAGCCGAGGGCGCCTGTCGCGGCGAAGGTATCCTCGAGTTCCTCGGTCCAGGCGAGCCATACGGGCGAAGTCTCACGGAAGAGGACGCTCTCGAGGGCGGCGGCGGCGCCCGCCTGAACGGCGAGATCCTGCACCAGGCGCTGCCTGGCCGCGAGTTCCCGAAGGAACGACGGAGTCAGCGGCACGGCCAGGGCTTCGGCGGCAGGGCCTTCGTCCGGGCCGCCGCTCACGCTGCAGATGAGGGTCATGGGTATCATCTCCCCTGCTGAGTGCCGGCCGACACGGGTCAGGCCCGGCACAGGGCCAGTCGGACAGTGCCGTCCTGGAGCACCGACCGGTGTGCCTTGAGGCCCAGGCGGCGGGCCTCCTTCAGCGTCCGCTGGACGCCGTAGGCCTGCTTCAGCCGGCCGAAGTTCCGGCCGACCTCGCGCTCGACATGGCCGCGCCAGAGATCGGCGGCGAGAGTCCAGCGCCCGTCGTCGGCGCGGTTGACGGCGATGTCATAGGGCCCCTGGAGGCGGATCACGTACTCGCCGCGGATCAGGTTCTCGCCGTAGCCGCGGGCGGTCGCCTGCTCCAGGACACTCAGGCCCAGGTCGGCGCAGGCCTTCCGGAGGGCCTCGATGTCACGGATCTCGATAGAGATGTCGGTGAAGTGGGACATGGGTACGGCTGTGCTCCTTTTCTTCAGCGGTTCATGGGTTCGTGGGTTCGTGGGCGGGGCCCTGTCAGGCCCAGCAGCCCTGCGGCCGGCGCACCAGCCGCTCCAGGATGCTCTTCAGTTCGTCGGTGTCGGCGTAGCTCCACCGCCCCCGGATCTGCCAGTCGTGGTCGCCCCAGGGGTACGGGCAGACGGCCTGGATGACCGCCGCGGCGCCGACGAGGATGACGTGGTCGCCGTCGATGGGCGACCACTCGGGGCGGATCCGGACCGCGTCGATGTGCGGCAGGCCGTCGCCGTGGCCGCAGCTCCCGGGCGTAGCCGTTCTCACGGCACCAGGCCTCGATGCGTGTGCGGACGGAGGGCGCGGAGGCTGCGGCGGCAGCCGGGTCAGGGGCGGAGGGTGTCATGGCGGGTGTCCTTCTCGTGGAGTGGGGGGAACTGCACTCTCCCGCCGGGCGGCAGGGCGCCGTCCGGGGGAGACGGGGTAAGAGCATCTGCGGGTGACTCACCCGAACTCGACGTAGTCGGCCGGCAGGAGCTTCCTGCCCAGGCGCGTCTGCAGCCGCTCGGCGGCGGGAGTGAGCATGGTCGGGCGGACCGACCAAACGATCTCCGGCAGATCGAGCGACTGCGACTCGCCCTCGGGATAGAGGAACTCCAGGGGTACGCCGGTCACGTCGGCGAAGCGGCTCGTGAGGTCGCTGAGGAACGGCAGGATCTCGGCAGCATCGGGGTCGCCGTCGCCGCCGAGGTGGAGGCTGCGCAGGATCTCGTCTTCCCGCGCGTCATCGCCGCCGGCAGCCTCGACAGCCCTGATGACCACCCGGCCCAGGGTGTCGTAGAAGGCCCTGCAGGCCTCGGGGACGATGCCCTCGAGTTCGGCACGTTTCAGCGGGTAACACAGGAAGGCGCAGGCGTTCGACATGGGCATAGAGACCTCCCTGGCAGGGTGAACGGGGGTAAGGCGGGGGTACGTCGAGGGAACGGTGGACAACAGGAGGCAGGAGTCAGGGTTGACTCGTCAGGAGGCGAGGGCGAACCGGCGCCGGCCCATCTGGCCGAACGACTCGACCAGGGTAGCGGGGTCCTGGGCTGCGAGTTCACGGGCGCGGGCCCGGAGGCTCTCCAGGCCATCGACCAGGCTGGTCGCCGCGGTACCGCTGCCGCGGTACTCTTCGGCGGTGCGGCTCAGGAGTTCAGCGCGGGCCCGGTCGAGTTCGCGCTCCATCTCGCGGTCACCGGCGAAGTTCAGCGACCGGAAGCGCTCGATGAAGCGCTGCAGCCGGTTCAGGGTCTTCTGGTGCACATCGCCGCGGGCGTCGATGCTGGCGAGCATCTCGCTGCAGAGTTCGGCGGTCTGGCGGCGCAGCTCCGCCACGCAGTCGCCGACGAAGCGGCTGCAGGATGCCTCGATCTCGCGG
>JAGVUW010000089.1 GCA_019136035.1 Verrucomicrobiota bacterium
GACGCCGCAGTTGAAGGCATTGGCGAGGGCCAGGGCGATCTGGACGGCCGAGTAGGCGTCGTTGCACTGGCCGACGTCGAGCAGGCGCGGGATGCCGCCGATGTCGCCGAACTCCAGCTTGTTGAAGCGGTACTTGCCGCAGGCCAGGGTCAGGATGACGCAGTCCGCCGGGATCTGCTGGGCCAGGTCGGTGTAGTAGTTGCGGCCGCTCTTGGCGCCGTCGCAGCCGCCGACGAGGAAGAAGTGGCGGATGGCGCCCGACTTGACCGCGTCGATGACGGGTCCGGCGACATTGAGGACAGCCTGGCGTGCGAAGCCGACGGTGATCTCCTTGAGGGGCTCATCGGCGGCGAAGCCGGGTGCCGCGAGGGCGGCCTGGATGACCGGTGCGAACTGGCGGTTCGGGACGTGGGTGACGCCGGGCCAGGCGACCAGGCCGGTGGTGAAGATGCGCGCCTTGTAGGTCTCGCGCGGCCGCTGGATGCAGTTGGTGGTCATGAGGATGGCGCCGGGGAAGGCGTCGAACTCCTTGGCCTGGTCCTGCCAGGCGCCGCCGTAGTTGCCCGCCAGGTGCGGGTACTTCTTGAGGCCCGGGTAGGCCAGGGCCGGGAGCATCTCGCCGTGGGTGTAGACATTGATGCCCTTGCCGGCGGTCTGCTGCAGGAGCGCGTCGAGGTCGCGCAGGTCGTGGCCGGAGACCAGGATGGCCTTGCCCTTGACGGCGCTGACCTTGACGCGGGTCGGCTCGGGATGGCCGTAGGTGCCGGTGTTGGCGGCGTCGAGGAGGGCCATGACCTTGAGGTTGGCCTCGCCGCAGCGCAGGCACCACCCGGTCAGGGCCTGGGCGTCGGTCGGGTTGCCGGCCAGGAAGGCGAGGGCTTCGTGGAAGAAGGCGTAGACGGCCGGGTCTTCCTGGCCGAGGACGTGGGCGTGGTCAGCGTAGGCGGCGGCGCCCTTGAGGCCGTAGACGAGGAGTTCCTGCAGGCCGGTGACGTCCTTGCCGACGGTGGTCAGGCGGGCCTGGATGCCGACGGCGGCGCCCTGGGCGACCATGCCGGCGACGTCGCCGGCGGGCTGGAAGCGCGACGCTTCCGGGAGGGCCTCGGGCCGGACGCCCTTGGCGGCGCAGGCCTTCTCGTACAGCGCCACGGCGCGGTCACGCGCCGTCGCCAGCCGCCGCACCACGCCGGCCAGGCGCTGGGGGTCGAAGTTCACGTTGGTCACGGTGGTGAAGAGGCCTTCGACGACGGCGACGTCGACCTCGCGGTCAGTCTGGCCGAGCTTCCCGGCGCGGTAGGTCGCAGCGCCGATGCCCTTGAGCTGGTGGACGATCAGGTCCTGGAGGGTCGCCACCTGCGGGTCCTTGCCGCAGACACCCATCGCGGTGCAGCCCTCGCCCTTGGCCGTCTGTTCGCACTGGTAGCAGAACATGCTCATCTCGTGTCTCCTTGCTTCCTGCCTGGTTGCACTGCGGGAGTCGTTCCCCTGACTGCCGTTGCCACTGATCCGTTATCCGCGTTCCTACTAGTACGCCGCCGTTGCCGCCGGCGCCACCACCACAGCCGCCGCCCTCAGCCCTGGCGCGCCCCGGTGTGGTCGAAGACCTCGACCGCCATCGGGATCGCCTTGCCCGAACGCCGAACGGCCTCCTCGGCCAGCCGCACGATCCCGCCGCAGCAGGGCACATGCATGCGCGCCACGGTCAGGCTGCGAATCGCATTGCCGGCCAGGATCGCCGCCAGCTTCTCGACGTAGCCCTCGGTCGCGTCGAGCTTCGGGCACAGTACCGCCACCTTGCGGCCCTTCAGGAGCCGGTCGTGGAAGTCCGGCACCGCGAAGGCCACGCAGTCGGCCGCCAGGAGCACATCGGCGCCCTCCCACCACGGCGCCTGCACCGGCACCAGCCGCAACTGCACCGGCCACTGCGTCAGCGCCGAGGCCGCGGGCGCCGCCGAGGCCGAGGGCGCCGCGCCGGGGGCCGGGGCCGTCCGGAAGGCGAAGGCGCGACTGCCGGG
>JAGVUW010000191.1 GCA_019136035.1 Verrucomicrobiota bacterium
GTCGGCCGGCCTCGGCGGCGCCGAGGCCGTGGATGCCCATGGCGACGCCCTGCCGAACGGCGCCTGCCAGCGCCTGGGCAGCCAGCGCCTGCGTTACGCCTCCCTGCGCGAGGCCCGCTACCTCCCCGATGGCCAGGTGATGGCGTTCTACGGACGTACCCTCGAGCGCCTCGACATGGCCACCGGAGCGGTCGTCCAGCGCCTCGAGCTGCCCCTCTCGCCGGTCAGCCTCGACGTCGCCCCGGACGGCGCGACCCTGGCCCTCGCCGGCAGCGACGGCACCCTCTGCCTGGCCGACCCGGCAACCGGCCAGGAACGCCGCCGCTGGGCCAGCGGCCAGGCCGCCATGCGCTGCGTGCGCTTCTCGCCCGATGGCCAGAGGCTCCTCAGCGCCGGGCGCATGCCGCCGACGCTGAAGGAGTGGGATGCCGCCGAGGGCAAAGAACGCCTCGCGCTCCAAGGCGCGCTCACCTACTACGACAGCGTCGCCTACGGCCTCGGGGGCACCCGCGCCATCGCCGGCGGCGGCTACTACGGCATCGAGTTCTGGGACCTGACCACCGGCACACTCCTGCAGTCGCCGAAGACCGGCTACTGCATCTACGAGCTGACCGCCTCGCCCGACGGCCGACGCGTCCTGGCCGCCGAACGCAGCTCGGGCACCGAGTGGGATGTCGACTCGATGGCCCTCCTGAAGCGCTTCTCGGGCCACCACGGCGGCGCCGTCACCGGCCAGGCCTACGGCGTCGACCCGGATGAGGTCTTCACCGGCTCCCGCGATGGCTCCGTCCGACGCTGGCAGCGCCACGAGGGCAAGGTCCTGGCGAGGTGGTTCCCGCATGCGTCCTACGCCCGCAGCCTGCAGTGCTCCCCCGACGGCCGCTGGCTGCTCTCCTACCAGGTCGGGCATTGCCTGGTCGAGACTGCCGTCGCCGACGGCACCCCACGGCTGAGCATCGCCCGCCATACCGCCGCGGTCGAGGCCGTGATCTGGACTCCCGACGGACGCATCCTCAGCGGTGCCCAGGATGGCACCGCGCGACTCTGGGACGCCGTCACCGGCGCCGGCCTGGCCGTCCTGCCGATCGGGCAGAGCGTCGCCTGCGTCGCGGCCGCCCCCGACGGGGCACGCCTGGCCGTCGGCGGCAAGGATGGCATCGTGCACGAGTTCGACGGCGCCGGACAGCCCCGGCGCCAGCGCAAAGGCCACTTCGGCTGGGTGCGCGCTCTCTGCTACCTCGACGATGGACGCCTCGCCAGCGCCGCCGACGACGGCACCGTGCGGCTCTGGGACGCCGACGCCGACACCGCGACCGTCCTCGAGGGCCACCGCGGCGGCGTCCTGGCCCTGACCCGCGTCGACGCCCGCCACCTCGCCAGCGCCGGCCGCGATGGCTCGGTGCGCCTGTGGGACATCGCCGCCGCCCGTGAAGTCTGGAGCCAGGTCCGCCACCACGGCACCGCGAGCTGCCTTGCCACCGATGGCAACGGCGGCCTCTGGAGCAGCGGCCGCGACGGCCGCATCCTGCGCTGGACGAGCGCCGGCGAGGCAACCCCGGAAGCCCCCGCAGCCGGCACCTGGGTCCGCGCCCTGGCCGTACAACCCGGCGACGGCTTCTGGGTCGGCACCAACCAGCCAAAGCTGCAGTCCTGGCAGCCCGATGGACAGCCGCGCCCCGACCGCGCCGGCCACGGCGCCGGCATCGCCGCCCTGGCGCTCTCGCCCAACGGCGACCGCCTGGCCTCGGCCTCCGCCGATGGCACCGTCCTCATCTGGCCCACCCACACCGCCAAGCCCTGAATGCGGCGGGGCTGCCCGTGCAGGTCCGACCACCGCACCCGCGCGAGCCGCATCCTGGAGGGATGCCAGAACGTAGCCGGGGGTTGACGAGCGCAGCCGCGCGAGGATACCCCCGGAAACGTCGTTCTCGCGTGTCCTGCATCCTGGAGGGATGCCAGAACGTAGCCGGGGGTTGACGAGCGCAGCCGCGCGAGGATACCCCCGGAAACGTCG
>JAGVUW010000327.1 GCA_019136035.1 Verrucomicrobiota bacterium
GCCGGGCTGAGTGCGTACGACTGGCAATGGAGAGCATCGATGAGTGACAAGGGACGCGTACGGGTCGGCGTGATCGGCGCCGGCGGCATGTGCAACAGCGTGCATATGCCGTCGCTGCGTGACATGCCCGACGTCGAGGTGGTGGCGCTCTGCGATCTGGTCGAGGAGAAACTCCGGCGCACCGCCGAGAAGTTCCAGATTCCGAAGACCTACCTGAGCTACCACCAGATGATCGCCCAGGAGCAGCTCGACGCGATCTTCTGCCTGGTCGAGCCCTCGAACCACTTCCACGTCGTCACCGCCTGCCTCAACGCCGGCCTGGATACCTTCATGGAGAAGCCCCCGGGCATCACCCTCTACCAGGCCGAGAGCATGATGCGCAAGGCCGAGGAGAAGGGCCGGCTGCTGATGGTCGGCTTCAACCGCCGCTACATCCCCCTCGTTCGCGAGGTCAAGAAGGCCTTCGACGCCATCACCCGCGTCACCCAGGTCGAGGGATGCTTCTTCAAGTACGGCACCGGCGCCTTCGACCGCGGCGGCCTGTGCGCCTTCGAGTCGGATACCATCCACGCCGTGGACCTGGTGCGCTCGTTCGCCGCGGCGACGCCGGTCGAGGCCTACACCCTTACGGCCGCCAATGACGAGCCGGTCCTGAATGCCTGGAACTCGGTGACGCGTTTTGACAACGGCACCATCGGCATCATCAAGGCCAACTACCGCACCGGCGGCCGCGTCCACTGCTTCGAGATCCATGGGCCCGGCGCCAGCGCCTTCATCAACCTCGGCATGGGCGGCGCCCAGTGCGAGGCGATCCTCCTGCGCCACGACGGCAAACAGCAGTACAGCCTCTCGGCCGGCGCCGCCGGCGGCGACACCAATGCCTACTTCAGCGGCACCGAACTGGCCGGCAGCGACCAGTTCTACCGCTTCTACGGGTTCTACCAGGAAGACCGGCACTTCATCGACTGCGTCAAGAGCCGCCAGATCCCCGAGACGGCCATCCAGGACGCCGTGAAGTCGTTCCGCTACGTCGACCTGATCATCCGCAACAGCCGCTGAGTGTGCTGCCGGGCGGCGGCGGGCGGAGGTCCCGCCGCCGCATCGCCACCCGCGCCGCGGGCGGCGTCCCCTGTAGACACCAACGGGAGATCGACGGCAGAGCCGTAGACCTCCCGTACACCGGATCTTTCGTCGCTGGCAGGCAACGGCCAGTGACGAAAGATCCGTCAGATCGTGACGGTGCCATCGAAGACGAAGGTGGCCGGGCCTTCCATGAAGACGTGGCCGTTCTCGGCCCAGGTGATGCGCAGGTCGCCGCCGAGGAGGTGCACGAGGACCTCGCGGTCGGTGAGGCCGTTGAGGGCGCAGGCGACGGCCACGGCGCTGGCGCCGGTGCCGCAGGCCATGGTCTCGCCGGCGCCCCGTTCCCAGACGCGCATGCGCACTTCGCGGCGCGAGAGCACCTGCACGAACTCGACGTTGATGCGCTTGGGGAAGAGCGGGTGGACCTCGAGTTCGCGGCCGTCACGCCAGACGTGCTCATCGCGGATCTCGTCGACGACGATCACCGCGTGGGGGTTGCCCATGGAGACGGCGGTGAACTCCCAGGAACGGCCGTCGGACAGGGTCACGGGCTCGCGCACGACCGGGTTGCGGTTGACGTTGACCGGGATGTCCGGGCCGTTGAGAATCGGCTCGCCCATGTCGACGCGGACCGTCTGCACGGCGCCGCCGGCGACCTTCAGAGCCAGGGTCAGGATGCCGCGGCCGGTGCGCACGCGGAGGGTCTCGCGCCGGACCAGGCCGCGGTCGTAGACGAACTTGGCGACGCAGCGGATGGCATTGCCGCACATCTCCGCCTCGGAGCCGTCGGCGTTGAACATGCGCATGCGCACGTCGGCCTCGTCGTCGGGCAGGATCAGGACAATGCCATCGCCGCCGATGCCGGTATGGCGGTCGCTGAGGCGCGGCGCCACGGCGGCGGGGTCGGTCAGCGGGCAGGGCCGGCTC
>JAGVUW010000549.1 GCA_019136035.1 Verrucomicrobiota bacterium
GGCGCCCTCGACGCGGTGCGCCCGGTAGAACACGGCGGAACGTCGATCGCCATGGGCGCTGGAGCGCGAGTGTCCACAGACGCGAATGCGTCCACGAGCCGCAACGGCGTCGACGGCACAACGCCGCGATCGTTCATACGTGCCGGGTCACCGGCGCTGGGCGAATAGGTCCACGGCTCCACCCGTGGACCCCCCGGGCGCCGGCGGCGCCCGGGAAACGACGGGCGTGGTGCGCCGGACAGTGCAGGGCAAGGGATCGCGCCACGCCGCGATCGTTCATCCGAGAGGGCGGTGCGCCTCGCCCCGGAGCGACGGACCAGGGCCGCACGATCCGGCCCGGCGCCCGTCCCCCCAGAGGCACACCACCCGCTGAACAGGGCTACCGCTGTGATGCTCCCTTCCACCTGGTCCAGGGCCGTCGGCCTCGTGGTCCTGGCGCTGGCGCTGGCCATCGGCCGGGCCGGCGCCGACCCGGCCGACCCCCTGACCCCGGGCCTGGTGGCCTGCCTGCCCTGCGATGAGGACCTGCGCTGGGTCACCCTGAGTGGCGAGGAGGGCGCCGCCGGCTTCGCCCGCCCGAGCCTGGCCTGGGATGACGCCCTGCAGCCGGTGCCGGAGAACGACCCGCGCCTGGTGCCGGGGCGTTTCGGCCGCGGCATCCTGCTCGAGCCGGGCGCGGAATCTGACGAGCCCCTGTGCGCCCGCAACTGGCTGCCTCCCGAGGTCGCCGAGGTCATCCCCCGGCCTGGCCTGCCGCTGGCCTTCCAGCCGTTCCGGGAGGCCGCGGTCGCGGTCATCCAGGCGACGCCGGCCGAGTGGCGCGGCCTGGCCGAGCCCATCCTCGAAGGCCTGGCCGCGCTCCACCTGACGGCCGCCGCGGACAACAGCGGCGCCGAGATGCGCCTGCCGGTGGTCGTGCCGGCCGGCGAGTACACGGCCTCGGCCTACGCTCGCGTCAACCCCGATGCGCCGGCCGACGAGCGCCTGGTCCTCGAGGTCGTCGATGCCGACACCGGGGCCGTCCTGGGCCGCGGCGAGCGCGTCCTCGACGGCACCTGGCGGCGCCTCGAGGTCGCGGTCGCGGTCAGCGCCGCCGGCGGCGGCGGGACAGGCGCCGGCCAGGACGGCCGCCCTGTACGCCTGCGCGCGGTCCTGCCCCGCGCCGGCCAGGTGGCCATGCTCGACGCCATCATGCTCGAACGGCGCGGCAGCCCCTCGCCGGCCGGCACCGGCAGCGCCTCGAGCTGGCTGCCGGGACACGCCGCCCGGGCCGCGGAACGGCTCGACCTCGACGACCTCCGATCCTCCCTGGCCCGGCAGACCGGCACCATCGCCTTCTGGATCGCCCTGCGCGGCGCCCCCCAGGCGCAGCGCACCCTCGTCGAACTGGCCAGCCGGAAGCCCTGGCAGCCCCACCTCCACCTGACCCTGCTCGAGGACCGCGTCCTCCACCTCGGCCGACGCGCCACACCGCCCGAGACCGCCCGCGGCGAGGTGTCCTGGCCGCCCGGGTCCTGGCATCACCTGGCGGTCACCTGGACGGCCACCGCGGCGGCGGTCTACGTCGACGGCGTCCGCACCGCCGCCATCGACGGCCTGGAGATACCCCCGCGGCCGGCCGGCATCACCCTCGGCAGCAGCAGCGCCGACACCACGGCGCAGGCCGTCCTGGATGACATCCTCGTCTACGACCGTGTCCTGCCCGACGACGCCATCGCCCGCCTGGCCGCCGCCACGGCGCCGGCGGCCGGCCTGGAGTTCCCTCCCGTCACCCTTCGCCCGGAGCGCTTCGTCGAGGCGATCGCCCGCGGCCGCGAGCCGCAGCTCTGGCGCTGCGAGCTGCGCCACCGCGGCACGGCGCCCCTCGCGGCCGTCGACATCACCTTCCGCCTCGGCCCTGCCATGGCCCTCACCCGCCGCCTCGCCGAGCTGCCGCCCGGCCACGTCGGGCCGGTCGAGTTCATCTTCCTGGCCGACCTGGCCGTGGGGACCTACCCGCTCACGGTCACTCCTCGCGGCGGGCCGCAACGCCGACCGCGCCTATGGCTTCACCGCCGGCGGCGGCGACCTCCTCGAGGCCATGCGCCAGGGCCTGGCCTGGGCGCCCCGTCACCGTTACCTCGGCTACCCGCAACGCCGCCTCGGCGAGGACCGCGTCGTCACCCTCACCGGAGAGCCCGGCATGACCCGCCTGACCAGCCCCGCCATGGTCGACCAGGCACGCCGCGAGAGCGAACGGTGGGCCATGCAGCTCGCCGGCGTGCCGGCCCTGCGGGCGGTGACCCTCAACAGCGAGGCACAGTGGATCCATGACCACGACTTCACCCCCGCGACCGTCACCTGGGTCCGCCAGACCTTCCACCTCGACCTCGATGCCTGGCGTCACCCCCCCGACGGCGACCCGATGGCGCACCAGCTCCCCCTCGGCCGCCTCCGGCCGAGCATCGCCGGCATCGACCTCCCGGCCGACCGCATCGTCGACCCGCGCACGCCCGTGTACGCCTACCACCGCTGGTTCCACGGCCCCGTCGGCCCGACCGAGTCCTGGCTCAACCAGGTCCTCAGCGACGCCCTGCGCTCGCGCCGTCCCGACGTCCTCACCATCCAGGACGCCGTCCTGCGGCGGCCCGCCGTGCGCGCCTTCGAACGCCTGAGCGTCGTCCAGGAGGGCTTCTCCTGCGCCGAGCCCCTGAGCGGCGTGATGGTCCTGGAGAGCCTGAATGCGGCGGTGCGCCGGACCGGCCTGCGGCCCGCGGGCCTGCCGCTGCTCCTCCTCCCGGCCGGCACCGCCGCGCCCTTCAGCGCCCTGGCCACCGCCGACCTCTTCCGCGAGGCCGCCTGGCTCTGCGTCCTGCAGCCGATACGCCTCCTGACCTGCCGCGACAACGACGCCCTCCTCATGGACCCGGCCGAGACGCGCTGGCGCGGCGCCGGACCCGCCGATCTGGAGAGGCTCTTCGGTACGCCGGCGCCGACCTGGGTTGAGGCCCAGCGCGTCCTCGAGGCCAGCCCGGAGATGGCACGGAGCCTCCTGGCGCGCTCCGACGACCTCCCGGCCGCCGTCCGGCGCGTCCTCACCGCCGAGATCGCGCCGCTGGGCGCCCTCGTGCCGGCCTGGCGCCACCGTCCGCGGCGACTCGCCATCGTGCGGTCCTTCGCCAGCCAGCTCTTCGGCGAGGAGCCGTGGCCGGCGACGACCTGGCTCGAGGGCAACCTCCTGCACTGCGGGGTGCCCTTCGATATCGTCTGGGACGAGGATCTCGACGCCGATCCCGAGGCCCTGGCCGGCTACCGCCTCGTGGCGGTCTCGGGGGCGTCCTGCCTGACCCGGCCCATGGCCGAGGCCCTCAGGCGCTTCCAGAGCGCCGGCGGCGTGGTGGTGACCGACGCCGAGACCCGCGTGGACCTCCCCGGCGCCGTCCTCGTGCAGGCCGGCGACGCCGCTGCGCCGACGAGGCTGCCCTACAGCCCGGCCGACGCCGCGAACCCGTCCCAGCGACCCCTCGACAGCCTCGCCCTGGCCGGCCCGGCGGATCCCGAGGTCATGAGCCTCGTCGAACGCTGTCTCGACCCCGAGGCGCGCGCCCTGTCGCCGTTCACCTGGCTGAACCTCCTCGAGGCCGAGGGCGCCTGCTACCTCGGCATCGTCAACGACCTGCGCGTGCATGGGCCGCTCTATGGCCACTTCGACAGGGTTCGCGAGACCGGCGGTGCACAGACCGCGCGGGTGGCCATCCAGCCCCACCTGGGCGCCGTCGCCTACGACCTGGTCCGCCACGAGGCCGTGCC
>JAGVUW010000487.1 GCA_019136035.1 Verrucomicrobiota bacterium
TGCGCGACCAGCTCACCGAGGACGTCGATGAGATCGTCACCGACTCGAAGGAGGTCTTCGATCTGGCCAACGACCTGGTGCAGCGCCTGAGTCGTCCGGAGCGTGTGAAGGTCAAGCTCTATCAGAACCCGCGGCCGCTGTTCGAGCGTTACAACCTCACCGAGCAGATCGAGCGTGTCTTTCGTCGGCAGGTGCCCCTGCCGGGGGGCGGTCACATCTGCATTGACGAGACCGAGGCCCTCATCGCGATCGACGTGAATTCCGGGAAGAACCGCTCGGGCAAGGACCACCCGGAGACCATCCTGACCACGAATCTGGAGGCCGTCCGCGAGGTCACCCGTCAGCTCCGTCTGCGCAATGTCGGCGGGCTGATTGTCATCGACTTCATCGACATGCGTCAGCGCAAGGACCAGATGACGGTCTTCCGGGCTCTCAAGGCCGAGCTGGCCAAGGACCGCGCCCGCACGCGCGTCTATCCGATCACCCCGCTCGGACTGGTCGAGATGACGCGACAGCGCGAGACCGAGAGTGTGCGCAGCACGGTGTACTGCCCGTGTCCTTACTGCCAGGGCCGCGGCCTGGTGAAGTCGGCGACTTCGATGAGTGTCGAGATCCAGCGGCGGCTGCAGGAGATCCTGCAGCGCAAACGGCGCACCTCGCAACTCCGCGTCATGGTCCACCCGAGCATCCTCGAGCGTCTCAAGAACGAAGACGCGGCACTGCTCTCGGGCATCGAGGCGCAGTTCGGCGGCGAGTTGAGCTTCCGCGGCGACCCTGCGCTGCACCGCGAGGAATTCCGCATCATCAACACCGAGAACGGCGCCGAGCTGTAGGGCTCGCGACGGGGCGGTCGCGACACGCAGAACCCGCCGTGTCAGCAGGTCACGCTGCCCTCACGATGGGCACGCCCTGCCGGCACTGGCGGGTTCAGCTCGGAGTCCTCGCGGTCGCGGCGACCGTCTCAGCCCGGCTGCTGGATGACGATCTTGCCCTCGGCGATCTCGAGCAGGGCGATGTCGAGGTGGCTGCGCTCATCCTGCGGCAACATGGGCACCAGCGGCCGCGCGCCGCGCGCCAGCTCAGCCGCGCGCTTCGAGGCACCGTTGATCAGAAGGCGGACGTCCGTCACCTTCTTCCTGGCCAGATTCAGGTACTCGTCGTTCAAGGTCGATCTCCATCGAGCTGGTCCAACCGCCACGGACGAAGCCGGCAGGCGTCCTCGCCGGGACGTGCCCTCGGGTCTTACTGGGAACAGGTACTTTAACCGCCGAGGCCCTGTCTGTCAACAGGAGCCGCGCGCGGCGCAGGGCTGTTTGAAGGTCCGGTTCTGGCACCCCTTCAGGGTGGCCAGGCGAGCGCTGACGCGATCGTCGATCAGCCCTGCGCGCGGCGCGCCGCCGGTATGACTCGCCCCGTCGCCCGGCCCGTCTGACAGGTCTGACGAGTCTGACGAGTCTGACAGGTCTGCCCAGTCTGACAGCTCTGCCCCCTCCGGCCATCCTGGCCGGGCGGGGTCAGCGTTCCGCGGACTTCGCCATGCGGCTGAGGTCGACTTTGGCCTCTTCCCAGAAGAGGGTGTCTTCGACGGGGCGGTTGTCCTGTTCCCAGAAGCGGTTCATGACATCCTCGACCAGGGGGCCGTTCTCGGCGGTCTTTCGGCACCATGTCTGCAGGTCGTCGAGGCTGACGGCGTGGGCCGGCGTCTGGCGCGGCGCGTGGTCGAGGATGGCGGCGAGGCAGGCGGCCGTGGCCGGGTCAGTGGCGGCGGCGGCGAAGCGGAAGGTGCAGACCCAGAGTGTGCCCTTGCCGACGCGCAGGCTGAAGAGGTAGGAGAAGTTGCGCAGGGTATCGGCGGGGAGGAAGTCTTTGATGCCGTGGATGAGGCCTTTCATGCGGTCGCGCACCGGCTTGTCGACGCCCCAGACGACCTCATCAACCGGGAACGGCGCGAGGTCGAGGTTGATCTTGCAGGCGCCCTCGATGAGGTCGTAGCAATGCTTG